>JBFWYS010000216.1:0-6468 GCA_050186175.1 Pseudobdellovibrionaceae bacterium | reverse complement strand
TCAAGGCGAACATTTGAGAGAAGAAGTAATTCTGAATGACATCGAGAGAGTAGTGAGATGCGCTCACTTTTTCGTCGTCACCACTTGATTGCTTTTCATAAGAGGTCGTTCCCAAGCCAAATCCAAAACCCATGTCAAAATAAATAATTCGGGTATCCAAAAGGCTGATTTTTCCGTAGATCGGCATCCAGTGTCCTGAGAGCGTCGTAATCGATTTTGTCATATTGTAGTTCGGAGATACCGCAAATCTGGATTGGAACTCTTTAGTGCTGTCATTGTTTTTGAGTGATGTCGTGATGTGAGAAAGCTCAAGTCCCCACTGCTCAGTGAAGTAATATCCACCTGCTAGGCCAGTGCCGGAACCGACGGTAAAAGGATCGTTGATTAAATTTCCGTACATAACGGAAAAAAAGCCGCGACCCGCTTTAGAGTACGCTCTGTTTTGCACGACCTGGAAATCATCATCCTTTGCAGACCAATACTTTTTCTCTAAGGACTTGATATCCATTTTGTCAGATCCCCGATCCTCCGCCGCTGCAGGAGTCGTAGGAGCTGCTGGTGCAGATGCTTTTGCATCTTTTTTGTCTTTTGAGTTTTGAGCTTGTACAGATAACGTGCTGAGGATCAAAACTGCCGTAACTAAGGATGCTAACTTTTTCACTGTTCCTCCGTGGTTTTATACCATCGTACCCTAATTCGTACTCTTGAATAAGAACGGATAAGTGACGATGACTCGAGTGCCACCCTCAGGCGATGGAAATTTCCATCGAGCAACTTTTTGGAGGATACATCCTTCCACCATTGTGTCGCGTAAAGAGGATTCACCAATTTTTTGTGTTTCGACTTGTCCTGAGGGGCCAATTGTAAACTTCACAGCCACTTTGCCGAATAGTTCCGGATGAGCGCTGAGTTGCCTTTCATAGCAGTAAAGAATTTGTCCAAGTTGTGACTTGATATATTGAGCGATGATTTCGCGGTCGAGACCGCCAACCACATCACTTTCTTCTTCAATCAAACCGACGCCGGCTTGTCCAGTGTTCCCTGCAGACATAGCTCCGAGAGATTTATACCCTGTCGAGTTTCCACCCCGACCAACAGTCGAAACACCTTTTCCTGCGCTTACGGCTCCATCCCAGTTTTTACCTGCGAGTGAGCCGATCGCAGCAAGGGCGCGACCCGTTGATTTTTCAGAGCTTGCTTCCCGTCCTTGAGCGATAACAACATTTGCCGAAGCAGCGCCACGGGCAGATACCTTAGCAATTAAACGATTGAGTCCAATATTACGAAGTTGATTGGCAACGGAAGCGGTCGTTGAGCCGCCACCAGCCAATTGTTTTGATGGGGCTGTTTGCTGCTTTTGAGCAATTTGTTCTTTTTTAACTTCAGGAAGTTTAATTTCTTTATATACCACTGGCGGAGTACGCGGAGGAGCGATATTGGCTACTTTCACATTGCCCGGACCATAAGCCACGACGCCAGAGAAAAGAGCTGTGAGAAGAAGAGCGCTCCCTGCAATGACTTTCTCTTTCTTCGAAACTTTATAAGGATCTGCTTTCATCCAATCGTTGCTAGCAACCATTTGTTGAGTTGATGAACGAACTTGATATTCGCCGATCGCTTCTTCTTTCCAGTCGGAACCCGGATACGCCGTTAAATTTTTTGTTCCACCCAAAGTTTCAAGAGCGAGAGTCTGGCCTTCTGGTAAAACAGCAGAGCGAATCAGTTTTCCTTTTAGAAAAACTGCAAACATATGCATCTTAATTGTAGGACCGTTTGGTTTTTCGAGGGGTTTGTTAAATAAGGCTTCTGTTACAGGTTGAAGGGTGACCTTGAAAACAGCTTCGCTGATCTTAAACTCCATGCCATTTTCTAAAACTCGTTCTGCATTGTTATCAGTGCCTTGAACTGAAATATAAACCCAATGTCCATTTTGAAACTCAAAGACACCTTCGATAGGGCGGAGCCAACTTGAACTCAATCTGAATTCAGCATGACGAGAACTTCCGATAATAGAGCCCGATCGCTCAAAAGGTAAGCGAAACTTCTTCTGTACTCGTCCTTCGTGAACCCATTCAAGTATGAGATAATTCATTCAGTCCTCGTTGTTGACCCTTTTATCAAGCTATTCTCCGTCTCTTATCGGGAGAAGTAGGCGGAATCCCGAATCCTTTTATCAAAATCTTTTTGCACATCGTATAAGGGCATAAACCGAATTCCTCGTTTTTGTACAAGATAGGCTCCGTCGGGGTTACGGATTGTTCCTTTTAGATCCATATCCGAGAAACTAACCTCTTGAACTTTACGAGTATTGCGTTTTTTTGGTCCAGCTTCTGCTACGGCTGTAAATAAGGCTGTCGAAAGAATCACCATTATCAAAAACATTTTGGGAAAAAAGTTTAGTGGGCGGTTCATTTAGCGCGCTCCTTCATTTTGTGAAACGAGATGAGTATACTGGGACTTCAAATGATCAATTTTTTTCATGATCCAAGCTTTGCGGTCTCCACCCGTATCCATCGCGGCCGCATTTTGATAAGACTTAACTGCGCCAGATGGATCCGCCATGAAGATTTCGTGAACTCTTGCCTCTTGCAAAAAAACAGGTACGGATTTTCTTACTTTAAGTTGGCTGGCCAAAACTTTGAGAGCCTTTTCGCCTTTATTAGCCCGCCCTAGACATTCAGCCAGGCCGATCGCAGCCTCCTCTGTTTTTGCACCATCTTGCTTGAGGAGAGTGTCGCAGTTGCCTTTATTGAATTCTTCGAGTGCGAGATATACGTCGACATCGGAATTCTTAACTCCGCCTTTAGAAGCCTTTTGGAAAAACTCAAAAGCCGCCGACTTTTGTCCTGAGCCTTCAAGAGCCTTAGCTTTTTCATAATAGATATAAGCTTTTGTTTGTTCAGAAAGTTTTTCTGCTTTTTTCAATGCTTGATCGTAAAGCCATAAAGCCTTGTCTGTTTTTTTAAGTCCTGCCGAGGCGATTCCATTGTAATAGTAACCCCAAGCCTCGTTTGGAATTGTGCGCGTGATTCTTTCAGCTGTTGACTGCAGATGATTCCAGCTTTTATGAGCCATACATTTTTCTGCGTTGTTAAAATACATTTCAATTGTTTTTGGCGAATACAATTGATCGTCGGCGATTTTCATTTTGTCTGGGCTTTGGCATTCGTTTTTAGATTTGCCAGAGGCCATTTTTACTTCGTCGAAAGAAACGTCTTTTGCTTGCGCAAAGGTGCCCAAGCATAAAATCAATGCTGAAATTTTGCCGAATTGTATTACTCGCTTGCCGTCCATCGTTGACCCCTTGATTCTACAGCATAAATCTGTGGCTGCTCGGATAAACGTGGGGTCACGTGCGGCTTTACCGAATCACTCGGCTCGAGCGTATCAAAATTCACAGACTGTGCTTCAGATAGTATAACAGTATTTTTCTCCAATTTAGCTATCTTTTCTTCGGTTTCTTTTCTCTTTGCAACGATCGGCTTTGACAGGTTTTCAAGTTCACTACGTAGCGCCAAAGTTTCAGATTCCGTCAAACCTTCAGACAGTGGGACATTCGAGATATTTTCTGAATAATTTGCGTAACTTCTTTTCAGTCCGTGAAGAGCTTGTAAAATTAATTTTGATTCACCACTCATTTGGATCGCACCTAAATAGGCTTGTTGCACTTTTTCTAATTTTTCTGTTTTAAGTGCCAGAACCATTGCCAGACGGTCGATTTTTGACTTTACACTCTGAGAAACGAATTCTCGCTCTAAGATCTTTCCTTGAAGCAAGCGAGCCTGCGCGCGGGCTTCTTTGTTATTAGAAGAGCTCATGAGTTTTCTTGCGCTTTCAAAAGCCTCTGTATATTTACCTTTGTCGAACTGAGCTTGTAACTTTTCAAGTTGAAATTCGCTAACCCATGGTTCCAATCCCATGCCTACAAGTTGATTTTTGATTTCAGTCACCTCAGACGAATTGCCATCTGGATAAGTCTGAATCAACTTTGAGAGGTAGGTCGGTTTTTTTCCTTTATCTGCATTTTGAATGAGCGTCTTTAAAATTCTGCGAGATTGCGGCATTTGTTGCTCGAGAGTGTAGAAGTCGACAGCCATCAAAAGATATTCCTCTGACTTTTTACTGTTTGTAACCGCTAACTTTTCTAAAGTTTTAGCCGCAGGGAGGAAGAGACCAAGATCTGCGTAGGTTTTTGCAGCTGTTTCGAGAATCTCAGTTTTGCTCTCGGTCTTAGGATATTTTTCTACAAAATGTACGGAAAGTTCGGCGGCATCGTAAGTGCGGCCATTTTTGTAGAAGAGAGAAATCGAATTCGTCATCGACTTAGCTGCGAGATCCAAGTCATCTGTGTTTTGTGAAAACTTCAAGTATTCCTCTGCGGCTTTAACTTTTTCTCCAGAGTCCACAAGGAGAGAGATCCGAGTCATATTTGACTCCGTCTCAATTTTCTTTAAGTTGTTAAGGCGGCTTTGGTCTTTTTCACCTTTCGAATATTCAGCAGCTACAGTTTGAAGTGCAACATAATCCTTTTTTAAATTGAGGATATCGAGATGGAGGTCTTGCGCACGAGTTGCAATTTCTCTCTTAGGATTTTTGGTGAGAGGAATTAAGAAGGACTCAGCTCTAGGAGTTCTTCCATCTTCGTAAGCGATAAATCCAAGTTTTAATTGGATTTGAGATATTTCTGATCCTTCTGGAAACCTCTTTAAATAACTCTCTGACAGAGATTCAATTTTTGCGGTATCTTTTTTCTCCTTTTGCGGTTCCTTTTCTAAAGAGATGATCGCTCCGAATAAAGAGTCGTGGCCGATTTTATCAAATTCAGGCTTTTTTGCTTTAGGATCTGTTAGTTTATTCTTTTTGTCTTTATCGAGTGCTAATCTTTGAAGAGTTACTTTTTCATAGTGTTCACTGGCTTCTCTATATTTCTGTCTTTGGAATAAAAGTTCGGCGAACGCAAAGCGAGACACAGTGTCTGGATTTTCTTCGCGATCACGGGCTAGATGAAGCCGAAATGCCTTTTCCGTCCAGTCAGCGACGTCTTTATGGCCTTTGTTCTTCTGCCAAAGTTCCCACCATTTTTTTGCAAGATCCAAGTTTTTCTCTGGAAGTTCTTTTTTGCAAACTTCTTGCGATTTTTCGTCCTGATTGCGGATCAGATATGAAGATGGAGGCAAGCAAAGTTCGTTCATTTCTGTTAAATGAGCGATGGCCTTTGGACGATCTTTAACAAATTCGTGCATGTCGATTAATATCAAGTGGATCGGACCCGCGTGCATCGCTTCAGGGTGTTTATCTAGATAGTCGCCTAAGAAAACGAAAGCTTCTTTTTGACGAGAGTGAGAATCATAAAGCTTGCCGAGAGAAATAATAATTTCTCCAAGTTCCGTTTCATCAGCGGTTAGTTTTTTGAAATACGAATAGGCGTCAGGAGCTTTTCTGTCGTCAGAGAAGAAAAGCCCCAAATCTCTTAAAGCTTCGCCACGAAGGTTGTGACTCGAACCTGATGTGTTCTTGTCGTGATAACGAACCACTTCTTCAAGTTTTTCCATTCCGTCTTCGGTCTTCTTCATGTTGTAAAGAGACCAGCCAGCTTTGTAAATTCCGTAAGAATAAAGTCGAGAGCTTGGAAATTTCTCGATCTGTTTAAAGTTCTCTAACGCGTCGTTAAATTGACCTGCGTTGTATTTCATTTCTCCCATGGCCATATAGGTGTCGGGAATAAGGGGAGAGTTCGGGTAGTTGGTTACGATCTTGCGATAAAGCTCTTGTGCTTTTGGAAGCCGATTTAATTGTTGGTTTGCAAATGCATTGTTAAAATGCACGGCATCCATTTGATCGAACTTTGGAAAATCTTTTTGGATCTTTTCGTAGATGCCGATGGCAGTTTCCAAGTGTGGCTTTGCGGACTGGCTCTTGAGCCAAGGAGCTGCAAAGCTGACAACATTTTTATTGTCTCTGTTTAAATCAAAAAAACGCCCCGACTTGGCCCGACGCATGTAGAGTTCAGCAAGACGGTAGTAAAGAGAAGGTTCTTCTCGGGAACCTTTTTTCCTTTTTATAATACTTTGTAGAGATTGAATGGCCTTTTGTTCGGATTCGGCAACAAGAATTTCGCCAGTGGTAGCGGCAGTGTCGGTTTCGGCACTGCTTGCATGGGGGTGAATTTCACCGAGCAGTCCCTTTTCAACTTTTTGTTTTGGCTTTTTCGTTGCCTTTGGGTCTTTCGAAAAAGCAGTTTCAGTTACAGTTGCGATCAGGAGAAGTACAGCAAGTGTTGAAATTCTCGAAGCCTGTTTCATATTATTCTCCGACTATTGTCGCCATTTTTAGTTGTGGAAATCCCGCCATCGAAGCCGTGTACATGACCTTGCGAAGAGTTTCGTAAGGAAGTTCCTGATCCGCTTGAACTAGGATTTGTCCGTAAGATTGTTTTTCTGCCTCCGCCGCTTTTGCTCTCTTTTCAAG
>JBFWYS010000215.1:0-6481 GCA_050186175.1 Pseudobdellovibrionaceae bacterium | reverse complement strand
AAACCCTCATATCCTGTAAAAGTCGTTTTTGATCTTTCAAGAGATCTGACGGACAAAGGCATTCCAATTTTAAGGAGCTCCAATTGGCTTCAAAGTCAGGGATAGCAACGGTTACATGAATGATAGATAGTGGTTCAAGACATTAAACAGCACCGAAAAGAAGATTTGTTGGAGTCCTGAAGACAAAGTAGTGGCGCTCTGCGGTCGGAACGGAATCGGCTATTGAAGAACACGCTGCTCAGATTCGAGCACTCTCCTGTACAGAGTTTTTCGATCGATATTCAGATCTCGCGCTGTCCGGTCTTTTGCACCATTGTTTATCTTGAGCGCATAAGCGATATATCGATTGATCACATCATTGAGCGGAATAATATCGTCAGTATTAATAATAAAATGTGACCCGTTGAAACTTGGATTCTCGAAGAACTGCGTTCTCGCGAAACTTTCTTCAATTTGTAAATCTTGGAGATCGATTTCGTTTTTGGAGCAAAGGACTGCGGCTCTCTCGATCGAGTTTTCAAGCTCTCGAACATTTCCTGTCCAGTTGTACTTAAGAAGATACTCGCGTGCCTCTTTGGTAAAACCCACCGCTTTAGTTCCATTCAAAGCCGCATACTTTTTAAGAAAGAAATCGGCAAGCGGAATGATATCTTCTTTTCGGTCGCGTAGGGGTGGGAGGGCTATTGGGATTACATTGAGGCGGAAGAACAGGTCTTCTCTGAATTTTCCGGTTGCAATTTCTTGTCGAAGATTTTTATGAGTCGCTGAAATGACCCGCACATCGATATTGCGTTCGCGATTTTCACCAAGGCGCTTGATCTTTCTTTCTTGGAGAACTCTTAGGAGTTTTGCTTGAAGAGTAGGACTCAAATCTCCGATTTCATCCAAAAAGAGGGTCCCTCCTTCAGCTTCCTCAAAAAGCCCGACCTTTTTGTCGACCGCTCCGGTAAAAGCACCCTTCATATATCCAAAGAGCTCCGATTCAAGGAGATTTTCCGGAATCGCAGAGCAGTTGATCGCGACAAAAGGTTTATCTTTCCGATCGCTCCATTGATGAATGGCTTTTGCAATTACTTCTTTGCCAGTTCCACTTTCTCCGAAAAGCAGGATACTTGAGTTATGTTTTGAGGCTCGCTTTGCGAGGTCGAGGGCCTTTACAAAGCCAGGGCTCTTTCCACAAATTCCTTTAGCAACTTGAGTTTCTTTTTCGGCTACAACAACTTTAAGTGTCTGATTTTCTGCGTGCACCTTGTTTAAATAAAGGGCACGGCCGACTGATACCTGGAGCTGCGCAAAGTGCAGGGGTTTTACAACAAAGTCGTATGCACCGGCTTGGACAGCTTCGATTGCGAGCTCGGCACTTTGATGAGCGGTCATTAATATAATCGGTGCAGAGACACCTTGAGCTTTCAACGCCTGGGTGAGTTCAATGCCGCTCATATTCGGCAATCGAAAATCTGTCAGAATCACATCGCAGATATCTGGCTTGACTTTAAGTTCCGCAAGAGCTTGCTCCGCATCACGAAAGAAAGTCATCTCGAAGCCTTTGGGTTTAAAAAATGCAGAGATAAGATCCTGCATATCTGAATCATCTTCTATTACGACCATTTTAGGTTTTTGTATGTCCATAAAACGACCGTAACACCGGGGCATTTTAGTGAGGAGTTAAAGAATCGCAACACTGGGAGATGTGAAGACATCTTTAGATTTGGCAGCTAAGATGAGGTGAAATCGAAACATATGCGGGCTGATATCAGGTCTCTTTTAGAGTTTGCAGATCTCGCTCTGCTTTTTCTAAGTTTTCCATATGTACAAGAAGATTTTCTTCTGTTTGCTCAATCTCTTTTGAAAAAACAGAAAGCTCTTTTGCAATTTGCTGGGCCTGCTGCCCCTGACTTATAAGAAGAGTCTTATTCAGATCTTCAGTTTTCTGATGAAGAGAAGAAAGGATTTCTTCTGTTTTCAAAATTTTACGATTGAGCTCCTTCACCAAACTCTGCAGACGTTTATTTTCATCTTTGTAATTAACTTTAGGGGCTTCTATTTCTATTTTCGAAGGCGTGTTTTTATCAGAATCAGTTTCGTTTAATGAAACCCTTTGGCTAAGAGCTCCTTTTTCAAGGCTCCAGACGTACTCATCATATGTTCCTGGATACATCTCAACTTTGCCATCGCGAATTTCTAAAATCTTATTTGCTACGCGCCCAATAAAACTTCGATCGTGGCTGACCACGACAACAGTTCCGTCATAACTTTTGAGTGCCTCCGTCAGAGCTTCGACTGTTTCAAAGTCCAAATGGTTTGTTGGTTCGTCCATTAATAGCAGAGGACTCTTTCTTAAAAGAATTTGTCCCAGGGCCACGCGAGTTTTTTCTCCGCCGGAAAGGACAGAAATCTTTTTGTAAACGGCATCTCCTGAAAACAAAAGTGAGCCGGCTAAATTTAATATTTCCTGAGCTTTGATATCGGGATGAGCTTTGCTCTGAAGAGCACTCAGAACCGTATCTTTTAAATCCAAATCTTCGGTGACGTGTTGCGCGAAATATGAATAACTCACTTGATAGCCCAAAGCTCGGTATCCGGAGAGAAGCGGGATTCGATCGCCAAGCGACTTTAAAAGCGTGGATTTGCCGGCTCCGTTAAAGCCCACAACACCCAGATGCTGACCTCTTTCAAGGCGCAGATTTACATTTGAGAGAATCGCTTTGTCTCCGTAACCCAGATTTGCTTTTTCAAGAGTTAAAACTTCTTTGCCGGTGTGAAGAGGAGATGGGATATGGATTTTAGCTTTTACCGGAAGATCTTTAATCTCGATTTTTTCCATTTTCTCGAGTTGCTTCAATCGGCTTTGTGCTTGTCGTGCTTTTGTCGCTTTTGCGCCAAAGCGATCAACAAAATCCATGACGCTTTTTCTTTTGGATTCTTGATTGGCGACTTGAGCTTCTAGAATTTGGCGCAGCTGAGTTTTCTGCTCAAAATAATCGTCAATGGTGCCGGGAAATTTTGTGATGTCACCTTGCTCGACTTCTAAGGTCGATTCTGTTGTTCTTTTTAAAAATTCACGATCGTGAGAGATTAACAAAAAAGCACCTTGATAACTTTGCAGAAACTTTTCGAGTGCAAGAACACTTTCTAAATCCAAGAAGTTCGTCGGCTCATCTAGAAGCATTAAATTGGGTTCTTGGCCAATAAGGCCCAGAAGTTTCATTCTCATTCTATAACCACCGCTTAAATTTTTAAGTGGTGAGGCAAAGTGAGTTTCTGTGAGCCCAAGATCTTGACCTAGCTGTTTAAGTTCCCATAACGGAACCGTGCAATTTTGCGCCAAGTACTCTTCGGAGGTGACATCTAGCGGCCACTCGGATTCTTGCTCCAAATAACCAATTCGAAGTTTTTGCGCCATGATCAGATCACCAGAATCAAGATGCTCTTGTCCTACAAGAATTTTAAACAAAGTTGTTTTACCGGCTCCATTAGGACCGATGACTCCGATATGCTCGCCATCGTTCACAGAGAATGCGGCTTTATCAAATAAAATTTTGGGGCCGTATTGTTTTGATCCCTGATGGAGCTGAAGGAGATTCATTTACTCAACCTAAACTAGTGTGTGCACTGGGCGCAACGTGCCTCGCACTCTGAAACATCAGAGCGAGCAGAGGAAAGAGAGGATTGGAGATCGTGCACTTCTTGTTCTAATTTTTTCACGCGAATTTCTAAAAACTGCAGACGCCCTGATGAATAATGTTGCTCTAAATTTGTTTGCGGATCTTTCGGGCAGTGTCCTTTATAAACTCCGCCTTCCGACCCGAATCTTTTTGCATATTCAGGCGTACAAAAAACTTTGAGTCCGTCGTTATAGCCGATTGAAAATGAGTCACGCTGAGGTTCAACTCCGTGCTCATCCTTACATTTGTCATCATAATAAGTAAGTGCTTCGCGGGCCGAAGCCTCTCCTTTAAGTGCAGACTCATAACCCTTCTGCCCCCAATTCATTGTTTCGCATTCTTTTTTCGAAAACGTAGAACAGGCTGAGAGAAAGGCAATTGCAGTAAGTGCTGAAAAAATACTCAATTTCATTGTTGCTCAAAGTAAATGCAGTTTGACGAAAAGTCCAATTCAAAAGCTAGATTTGTGTAGAGTTCTAAAACAATTTGCCACAATTCCTCCACATATTGTGACGAGCACACAGGAGCGTTAAAAAATCTAAACATAATCCATCTTTCAATTATCTCTACGGCGGAGATAATTAAAAAATTGCAGCATATACCAAAAAACAAAAGGAAGCTCTATGCAGAAGGATCTACCGATCAACAAGAACGTTGCAGTTTCCCGCTCAAAAAGGTCCAAAAAAGCTATACTTGCGGAGCAGGCTGAGACGGCTGCAGTGGTAGAGGCAAGAAAAACGGAGGTCAAGGAAGATGGCGCCCGAAGACATCTCTCAATCAACTGGGGAACTGAATCGCCACTTTTTAGAGAACAACTTCGTAATCTCTTACAAACCGTAAAATCAGTTCGTCGGGGTGACTTCACGGCGCGTATGCCGATCGATCAGGAAGGGATGGTCGCAGAAATCGGTGAGGTTTTAAACGATATCATTGAAATGAACGAAAACATGGCCAACGAATTCTTGCGTGTACGAAGCACGGTTGGTCAGGAAGGTCGAATGAATGAACGTGTGTCGATGGGTTCCGTTAAGGGAGCCTGGGCGACAAGCGTTGACTCCGTAAATTTACTGATCGGTGACTTGGTTCAACCGACGACAGAAGTGGCCCGTGTTATCACCTCGGTTGCGAAAGGAGATTTATCGCAAAAGATGTCCTTGGAAATCGAAGGTCGTCTGGTGAAGGGGGAGTTCCTCCGCATCGGCACCACAGTTAACGCCATGGTGGATCAGCTAAACTCGTTCGCCTCCGAGGTCACTCGTGTGGCGAAAGAGGTGGGTACAGAGGGTAAACTCGGAGGACAAGCGAACGTAAAAGGAGCTTCGGGTATCTGGAGGGATTTGACAGATAACGTGAACTCTCTCGCTTCGAACTTGACGGATCAGGTACGTAATATCGCAAAGGTAACAACAGCCGTTGCGAAAGGTGACTTGTCACAAAAGATCACGGTTGATGCAAAGGGCGAGATCTTCGAGTTGAAAAACACGATCAACGTCATGGTGGATCAGCTTTCATCATTCGCTGCTGAGGTTACTCGTGTGGCGAAGGAAGTGGGAACTGAGGGTCGTCTGGGTGGACAAGCGAACGTAAAAGGTGTGTCTGGCACATGGAAAGATTTAACAGATAACGT
Organism: Pseudobdellovibrionaceae bacterium; assembly: GCA_050186175.1. GTDB lineage: Bacteria > Bdellovibrionota > Bdellovibrionia > Bdellovibrionales > Bdellovibrionaceae > JBFWYS01. The sequence goes on along the minus strand of JBFWYS010000215.1, from coordinate 1,189 downwards.
AAACGGCCTCGCGAACAATCTTACTGCTCAGGTGCGTAACATCGCAAAAGTAACAACGGCAGTTGCAAACGGTGACTTGTCACAAAAGATCACGGTTGATGCCCGCGGTGAGATCTTGGAACTTAAAAATACGATCAATACGATGGTGGATCAGCTCCGATCATTCGCAGCCGAAGTAACTCGTGTAGCGAAAGAGGTAGGAACTGAAGGACGACTCGGTGGCCAGGCGGACGTAAAAGGTGTGTCTGGTACATGGAAAGATTTAACTGATAATGTAAATGGCCTCGCGAACAATCTTACAGCGCAGGTTCGTAACATCGCAAAAGTAACAACGGCGGTTGCAAATGGTGACTTATCACAAAAAATCACGGTTGATGCTCGCGGTGAGATCTTGGAACTTAAAGATACTATCAACACAATGGTGGATCAGCTCCGATCGTTCGCCGCCGAAGTAACTCGTGTGGCAAAAGAAGTAGGAACAGAGGGAAAACTTGGAGGTCAGGCAGACGTAAAAGGTGTGTCTGGCACATGGAAAGACTTAACAGATAATGTAAACGCGATGGCATCGAATCTTACGGTTCAGCTTCGTGACGTATCTAAGGTTTCAACGGCGATTGCATCTGGAGACTTAACACAAAAAATCACGGTGGATGTGCGTGGAGAGATCCTGCAAATCAAAGACGTGATCAACAAGATGGTGGACCAGCTCTCGTCATTTGCTTCAGAGGTAACTCGTGTTGCAAAGGAAGTGGGAACTGAGGGAAAACTCGGAGGACAAGCGGACGTAAAAGGAGTTTCAGGAGTTTGGAAAGACCTAACAGATAACGTAAATGGCCTCGCAGGAAACTTGACTGACCAAGTTCGTAACATCGCAAAAGTAACAACAGCGGTCGCAAAAGGTGATTTGTCACAAAAGATCACGGTCGATGCCAAAGGTGAGATCTCAGAGTTAAAAAATACGATCAATACGATGGTGGATCAGCTGAACTCATTCGCAGCCGAGGTAACTCGGGTTGCGAAAGAGGTGGGCACGGAAGGTCGACTTGGAGGACAAGCGGATGTAAAAGGAGTTTCGGGGGTTTGGAAAGACTTAACAGATAATGTAAATGGTCTCGCTAATAACTTATCAGCTCAGGTTCGTAACTTTGCAAAAGTAACAACGGCGGGTGCGTATGGAGATGTTTCTCAG
>JBFWYS010000214.1:0-6529 GCA_050186175.1 Pseudobdellovibrionaceae bacterium | reverse complement strand
GGACTCGTGTCAATGCTCGATAAACTGCTAGAGGCTCAAAGGAATTTTAGGAACCGCCGTGATAGGTGATCCCTACGTCCGGTGGTGTGAGAGGACGGGGCGCTAACGCGCCCTTCCTACTCGATTTATTTGTGGATTCGGTGTTTTCGGTTTTTACAGCAGTGATAGATGTGCATGGTGCATCCGTCCGTGAGAACGCCTTTCTGACGGCCATCGTGGCCGTCAGATCGAAAATTCTTCAATACATAGAAATTAATGCGCAGAAGACATTTTGCAGAAGATTGTATTTAGGTCTGACGCCCAGGAGGGGCGGCAGAAAGGCGTTCTCAGGATGGATGCACTTTGCGTAGCTATCACTGCAGTAAAAACCGAAAACAGCGCGAACTACCGACTCATTCTCTCATGACTCTTCACAAGCCAACCACAAAGTTTGTAGAGCATGCGCGCCCCCACATTCCCATCCCACTCGGCTTCCTCAGTATCTCCGTCTGAAACTTCATTGAGATCAAACGCCACGATATTCTTCCCTGCGCTATAAATTGCATTAAACAAATAAAAAATTTGATCCGGTGTCATGCCACCCGGAACTGGAGTTCCCGTGTGTGGGCAAAACGCGGGATCAAGGCCGTCGATGTCGAATGAGATGTAAACGTTTTGTGGCAGTTCGGCGACGATGTCTTCGCAGATTTTTTTCCAGCTGTCTCCTTCAAGCAGACGTTTTTTTAATTCCATATCGAAGAAGGTACGGATTTGGCCTTTTTTTGATTGGATCAAATCGTATTCTTCTTCGCAAAAATCACGAATTCCCACTTGAACTAATTTTTTAATATTAATTTTGTTAATCACATTGTGCATGATCGAGGCATGAGACTGTGTGAAACCTTGATAGGAGTTTCTAAGGTCAGCATGTGCATCGATATGGAGGATTCCTACATCGCCTTTGTAAAAGTCGCTGACAGCTTGAATGCAGCCGAATGGAGTCGAGTGATCTCCTCCTACAAGTCCTAGCCATTTTCCTTTTGAGAGAATTTCTAAACATTGATTGTGAACCCACTCGGAAACTCGATCCGAGGCAGCGTTTACATCTTTTGTGAGCCTTTCAAATTTTTCTGTGTCTTCCGAAAGATTCAGGCGCATCGTGATGACTTCTTGCGCTTTTGCTTTTGCTTCTTTGTTGAGCTGTAAAATCCACTCAGGAATTTCGCGCATAAAATAACCTGACTCATAGGCTTTACCGGTTTCGAGATCGAATAAATCAATTTGCTCACTGGCGCTGCGAACCATCTCGGGCCCTTTAGAGGCGCCTCTACCGTAAGAGGTTGTCGCTTCCCAAGGCACTGGTAGCAAAACGACTTTGGCTTGCTCTTCCGTAAAAGGGAGTCCAAAAATTCCGAACTCTGAAGAAATGGCGTCGCTTGGATTAAATTTGTAAGACATGTTTTCTCCTTTGTGCCTCGCAAAGTCCTACATCAAAAACTAATTTGATGAAAGCCGCTTGAGAGCTCTGCACCCTATGCTGATTAGCAGCAACTAGGGAGAACTCTTGCATAATAATTCCTCTTGCCAGAGATTAGGTGTGGATTTTTGAACACGGATTTGGGATCTAAGTTCAAACGATAGGGGAGGACTTCGAATGCCGTCTTATTTAAGTCAGTTTCTTCAACAGTTTTTTTCAATGATGATCGTACTTATGGGTTTTGCACCTGCACATGGTGCTTGGCCGGAGCCGAATAAGAGTGCTCCGCAAGGTGGAATGATCACGTTCAAATTGGATAGTGAGCCGGAAAGTTTGCATCCACTTTCGGCAAGTGATTCTTACTCAGCTTACGTTCAGACATTTGTTCTCGATAGTTTAGGATTTCGCGATCCTAATACTTATGAGTGGGTACCACTCCTCGCGGAAAAGTGGGAAATTTCAAAAGACAATAAGGTTTTCACTTTTTTTCTCAGAAAAGGTGTGTTGTATCATGACGGCAAAGAGATGACGGCCGAAGATGTTAAATTTAGTTATGAAGCTATCTTTGAACCTAAGTACAAAGCTTTCAACCTTCAGCCTTACTACGAAGGAATTTCGAAAGTTGAAATTGTTGATCCCTACACTGTTAAAATTCATGCGAAAGATACATACTTTAAAAACTTTGATGCCGCTGCAGGATTAACTATTATTCCGAAACATATTTATGGTGACGTCGAGAAGTCGGCAAAGATGACTCGTACGCTTGCGGGTACGGGAGCTTATGTTCTTGAGAAGTATGACCGTGGACAAAAAATTGTTTTAAAAAAATTCGACAAATGGCATGGTAAAGAATTTCCTGCAGCTAAAGGGCAGGCTAACTTCGATAGAATTACGTTCAGGTTCATCAAGGAAAATCAAATCGGCCTTGAGTACCTTAAAAAGGGTAATATCGATTACATGGAATTTAATACTCCAGAGGATTTTGTTCAAAAAACAAAAGGCGATCCATGGGGAAAATCAGTTCTTAAGTTTAATGTCGAAAATAATGGACCTCAAAGATGGAGATTCGTTGGTTTCAACTTTAGAAAGCCAATGTTTCAAGACAAGAATGTTCGTTTAGCTCTTTACCATTTGTTCAATCGGGAACTGATCAATGAAAAATTCAACTTTGGGATGAGTTTGCTTGCGACTGGACCTTGGACACAAAAAAGTGATTATGCTTCTAACAAGCCAAAGCCGGTTTTGTATGATCCAAAGAAAGCAGCTGAACTTTTGAAAAAGGCTGGCTGGACGGATTCTGATAAAAACGGAATATTAGATCGCACAGTTAAAGGTGTTAAAGAAGAATTTCGTTTTGGAATCACTCACTCCAACAAGGATTTAGAAAAATATCTTACGATTTGGAAAGAGGATCTTAAGAAAGCCGGAATCGAAGCGGAAATTCGATATGTTGAGTGGCAGTCTTACTCGAAGCTCTTGGATGAAGGAAAATTTGATACTTTCTTTTTAGGCTGGGGCGGAGGCTCTGTTGAGCCGGATCCAAAACAGATCTGGCATTCTTCAAGCGCTAAAGATGGCGGATCCAATTATGGCGCCTACAACAATCCAGAAGTAGATAAGTTAATCGATAAGGCTAGATACGAGCAGAATAAAGAAGCTCGTAAGAAGATGCTTCAAACTGTTTATGAGAAAATTGCAGAGGATGTTCCGTACATTTTCTTATTCAACAATAAGTATATATTCTATGCCACTCGTGATCGCATCGGTAGACCTGGAGATTCTTTCAAGTATGGAATCGGTAGCGGCTTTGATGCGGTTTCTTCTAATTACTGGTGGGCAACAAAATAGCTCATTGGAGTTGCATTGAGTCTTTTTACCTATCTCATCAGAAGAATCTTTTTCATGATCCCAACTTTCTTCGGGATCACGGTTCTTTCGTTTTTCATTATCAATATGGCTCCAGGGGGGCCTATTGAGCAAAGACTTCAGGCCATGAAGTTTGGAATGGCGGACTCCAATCGGGGTAGCGGCAACGGAGTTGTGAATCAAGAGATTATCGAAGAGATGAAAAAGCATTACGGGTTGGACAAGCCGGTGCACGTTCGCTATTTTTTGTGGCTCAGGAATATTTCGAAACTCGATTTTGGAAATAGTTTTGTCTACGAAGAGCCGGTGATGGGTGTGATTAAAAGTAAACTTCCGGTTTCATTGCAATTTGGCTTCGCATCTTTGTTTCTTACGTATTTAATTTGCATTCCTTTAGGTGTGGCTAAGGCCGTGCGGGCTAATTCTTTTTTCGATCATGTGACCGGACTCGTACTTTATTTTTTTTACGCCATTCCATCACTGATTATGGGAATTCTGTTAATCACGTTTTTTGCGGGGGGTAGCTTCTGGAGTTGGTTCCCGATTGGTGGACTTTCTTCCGATGATTACGATACTTTGACGCGGTCTCAGCAGATTTGGGATCGGGCTCATCATTTTGTGCTTCCGCTTTTCTGTTATGTTGTAGGATCTTTTGCTTCGCTTGTAATGTTGCAAAGAAACTCGATGTTAGAAGTGATCCGAATGGATTATGTGCGTACGGCTCGAGCGAAGGGGCTTAAAGAAGGAAAAGTTCTTTATAAGCATGCGCTTCGAAATGCTTTGATTCCGATTGCGACAGGTCTGGGCTCTTGGTTTGGCGTTTTCTTGGCAGGATCTTTGATTATTGAGACTTTATTTAATCTCGATGGAATAGGTCTTCTTAGTTACCAATCGACTTTGCAGCGCGATTACAATGTTTTGATGGCTTTGATTTTTCTTTCATCAATGGTTTTGTTAATCGGTCGCCTTTTTAGCGATATTATTTATGTCATTATTGACCCGAGGATTGATTACACATGAGTTGGGTTGAAAAACATCTTATTAAAAATGAGCTTGCTCGAAAGAGATACCGCCGATTGAAGAAAAGCAAGATGGCTGTAGCTTCTCTGTGGATCTTTTTGGCTCTCTTGTTTTTTAGTGCCACGGCCGAGCTTTGGGCCAATTCACGTCCTGTTGTGATGGAGTTTGGCGGGCACCTTTATGTTCCTGTGATCAATGAATATCATCCGTCTACATTTGGACAGGAGGGCTTTGTCACGAACTACAGAGCCTTGGAGTTTAAAGATTCTGATTGGGCTTTATGGCCTCTTGCTCAGTGGGATCCTTACGAGAGCAATACCCTTGTTTCAAACTATCCGGCTCCTCCCTCGCGGTATAATTGGATGGGAACAGATGATCGAGGGCGAGATGTTTTTGCTCGTCTTCTATATGGATTTCGCTACAGTTTAATTTTTGCTGTTTCTGCATGGATTTTTACCTATTTAGTTGGTTGCGTGCTCGGTGCTATTATGGGGTATATGGGCGGAGTGACTGACTTAGTTGGAATGAGAGTCGTTGAGGTCATACAGAGTGTACCGCAGCTCTTACTTCTTTTAACTTTGGTTTCTATCTTCTCACCTAATCTTCCGTTCTTGATTATTTTCTTCGTCGTTTTTGGCTGGACGGCGATTGCACTGTATATGCGTGCTGAGTTTTTATCTCTCAGAAAACGCGAGTACGTAGATGGCGCAAGAGCCATTGGTGCAAGTCACGCACGAATTATTTTCAGACATATTTTGCCCAACGCTTTGACTCCGATCGTAACCTTTTCGCCATTTGAAATTGCTGGAAATATAACGGGTCTCGTGATCTTAGATTACTTAGGATTTGGCCTCCGTGCTCCAACTCCGAGCTGGGGAGAGCTCTTGGGGCAGGCTCAAAAATACTTTGCGATTGCAGAGTGGTTGGTTCTTTATCCGTGCGCCGCGATTGTTTTGACTCTTGTTTTATTGATCAATATCGGCAACGCCATCCGCGACGCCTACGATTCTAAACTGGCTTTGTAGTCTCGTTAAAAATGGACTGTTCTGCAATGAGAGCCTTTTTTGAATAAGGGAATCTTCGTGTAGAAGCGCTTCAGCGAGAAAATGTCGTCTGGAAGTTCTTTTGGAATCTCTCCAGTAATCAACATTTGAACGCCGTATTTTCCGCTGATGGCGGCTTGGCTGCCTCCGTATCCGTTATCGGCCATTACAACTACGATGTTTTTATCAAGTTTTCCATTTTCAAAAAGAAAAGAGACGATCGGCATGCGATCTTTAGTGAACGCCATGAAGCCCCACCAAAATCGCGAACCAGGGCGTCCCTTTGTATCTGGAACAGATACTGCGGCGTTGGCCTTGATCTCATTATAAATGTCTTTTGAAAAAGGATGAAGGTCTGCAGGAGGATTCTCAACTACAGAATAGTCTACGGGCGTATCGAATCCACCTCCATTGTGGAAGACCGCTCTAGCAACTCCGTCTTCGCCGATATAGTGACTTTGTTTTGGAAAATGACCGTACCAGTCCCCTTGTTGTCGAGTGACCGTTATTCCTTTCCACTGATTCACGGTATGTTCGGTACTGAGGACGTGGCTCACGCGAGGCTCAATGAATTCCATGTTTTTGAAGATCGATCGTGTGGTCACATTCGAAGCGGCAAGAATTTTCTTTGTGATAATGTCACCTTTATTTGTCTTAACAAGATAGGTTCCGTCTTGCAGTTTTTGAACTGATTCTACTTTAGTAGATGTATAAAGTTTGACGCCCTTTTGGATCGCAGCCTTTAAGACTTCAATCACGTATTTAAATGGATTGTAGTTTCCGCTTTCTTTAATAAAGCGGCCACCGTATTTTGTATGGATCCCAGTTTCCTTCATAATTTTTTCTGGAGACCAATGTTCAAATTCTAATCCTAGTTTTTTTTTTGCGAACTCAATTTCGGCCAAGAGACCTTTTTCTTCCTCAGCTGATTCTGCAATTCGGAGCCATCCGTTCATCGAGATATCGGCTTTGATATCATACTCTTTGACGGTTCTTTGAATCTCACGCACATTGGCTTGAAAGAACTTCATAAGGTAGGTTGATTGTCTTTCCGATTGAGTGTTTAGTTCAATATTAGTGAGAGACGGAAAGATGGTTTGAAGAATCTCTTTTTGAACTTCGACAAAACCGCGGTAAGCTTTTA
>JBFWYS010000213.1:0-6572 GCA_050186175.1 Pseudobdellovibrionaceae bacterium | reverse complement strand
AAGCCGCAGCAACAAGATGAAGGCCTTCATCGACTCTTCATGCGGCTTGCCCGCTGAAGCTGATGACACAGTCATCAGCGAAGGAGGGAGTCGTTGCAAAACCATCAGAATTTCAAAAAACCCGCTTTAAAATAGCGGGTTTTTTACTGCAACTTAAGGGCAGCGCCGCCCAAGGCCTTGACATTTTGAGAGAATCTGATGAATGATGGAGGGCAATTCCTATTTTGGGGGCTTAGCTTAGTTGGTTAAAGCATCCGGCTCATAACCGGAGGATCGAAGGTTCAAGTCCTTCAGCCCCTACCAAATTTCTTTTTCCTCGTTGAGGTCTCGAATTCGTTGCCCGACAGGTGATCACGATGCCGTACAAGATTTTCAATAGCCTTTTCTTTTCGGTCAGACTCCTGGCGAAGTAGTTAGTTAAGTCTGATTGTGAGCATAGTTGAACCTCTTGAACTGCGATCAGGTACAAGGATTTCCCAAAAAAATGTGTGTACGGGCGAAGAAGGTGGACTCGTGGGCCCAGGAAAACTCCTGCACTTTCATTGCCGCAAGCAATAAGAATTAGAAGGATTACTATGAAATTGATGAAATTCGCTTTTACAGTTATGGCGAAAATGAGTTTGGTCGATTCAGCTTTTGCCACTTCTGCATTTATTGGCAAAGGTTCAGTAACAAAGAAATCTCTTAATCTCAACTGGGTCATAGACGCCGCTAAAGAACAAGCCTGGATCGATGCAGATATTCAATGTGGTGCTAAGGCTCACTACGACTATCCTGTACGATGGGAAATTCACATCCGTTCACGCGAAGTGTGTCCCGAACATTTTGATTACTGCCATGAAGTAAACGTAACGGCTCAATCTTCTTTTATGTGCGTAAAGTAACCACTACATTTCAATTGCTGGGTCTGTACAGAAAAGTAACGGCCCCATACGCTTTCACTCTTGAATTCAAACTTTTTGCTCAGTAAGTAACTTTGTAAAAAAGACGGACCAATCCATTTGCAGCGATGGATGCATTCTCAGCTAACATTTTTTTCATTTTCAGAATCAGTTCAAAATAATTCCTGATTTTTCTACAACGACACGTTTTTCAGACACGATTATTTGATGGTTGTGATGGAACACATTCACTCCTAAGGCTTTCAGCTGACTCACAAGATGTAAAATGACCAGCCTATTTTTTCAACTGTTATGATTCTGACGGTTGTGACCCTTTTTGGCTACTTCGCTTTTCCGCAGACCCAGTAACTAAATGTAGTGTTTTAAAAGCACTACCTAAGTAGGAAAGACTTATTTCTTGCCGTCACAGGTAAGACGGTATTGGTTCGAGGCCGTAAAGACAAATCGTTGCTCGTCGTTATTTTGCTGCGATAAAATTTTTCTTTCGGTGTCCGGAAGCAAGATATCCATTGTAATCCGGCCTTTTGACTTTTCCTCAATGAAGATCAATTGGGACCAACTCTTTAAAAATTCTTATTCGTCAGGACACAAAGCAGGGGAGGCCAGGCCAAGGATTGATCTTTTTGATGGTGCCCTTAATATGGATAAAAAGATGCAGCAAGCGGTTTTAAAGGCTTTGGCTATCAGATGAGGAATTGAAGATGAAGACATTGAATTTCCTAAAGAAATCACTATACTTAAAGGAGGTGCGTAATATGAAGAAAACCTTTTATATGCAAGAGTAGAAGGCGTTGTTTCCCCGGAGGCTGCGTGAGCCAAAAATTGAAAATTTCAAAATGGGTTCTCACTCCGCACGCGGCTGAGAGGCTAGCGGAGAGGAAAATTTCAATTGATGAACTTCAGCGTTTGCTGAGTTCTCCTGATGAAGTTAGTCCTCAAGGACCAAAGTATCTTCTTATCGGTCATTTTCCCAAGCGTTCAGACAACAAACTTGCCGCCGTCGTTTTAGAAAAAAAAGGAGATTTATGGCTCGTCATCACAGTACTCACCAACTTCGTGACAAAAAAGTAAAGTATCCTCTCGTCAAAGTGGATCACGACAATGACTTTGCGTCGATTAAGCTTGCGCAAGGGATTGAAGCAAAATCCTTTGAGAAAGATGGATTTATTTTTAGCCTCGATGCCAAGGGCAAGGTTATTGAAGTTCAAATCCTCAATCTCAGTGCACTAGCTTCAGCGGGCACGTAATTCAGCAGTTATCGCATTCAAAGAACCTTGCATTTGAAATTTGGTGAGGGCGGTCCCAGAGTAGGAGAACTACTCACTTGGGTCGAAGAATACCCAATTGAGTGGCAGAAACCTCGCTTTGATCTTGCTGGGCTGGCACGAGGGATGCGGAACTCTAAGTTTCGCATTCAAGGCCTCGGTGGTGATGAACGGGAGAAGATCCTAGTTGCTTCTGGATGCAAGTAAATGAGCCGAGGATTTGAGTTCGTTTCAGAACCTTGGGTTTGTTCGCGTCGGTAGAAAGCCAGTGCTTTTAGAAAAAAAATGCTGGTGGCTCTAAAAACAAAGAGCCCTGCGCGATTTCGCAGGGTCATTGTTAAGGAATGAAGTGTGTTTCGCGCAGGGCAGAGCGCAATAAAATTTCCGCGAATTTTCACTTTCCAAAGTGATTTAAATAGTTGTTGAGATTTTTTGACGATGACCGTTTCTCAAAAAAACCTTAGATCCCTTATACCGTTGCAGAAATCCAGAACTTTTTGCGAGGGTTGAGTAAACCCAAACTCTTTGAGAGCGTAGTACGGGAAATCCGTACGCTACGTTCGGTGAGGGCTGTGGGTCTGGTATTTGCCAGTGGCCACTCGGTAATTTCGCTCAATACTCATTCATAAGTAGCTTAAATTGCCAGACAATTTTAAAAATAAAAATCTCATATTGAAACGTATCTTGTAGTCAAAATTGACATATCAAAATAGATATGTCATAATTGATATATGTGGTCAGTTGAGTTCGAAAATTCCGCAGCACAAAAAGAAGTAACTGCGCTAATTAAATCTAAAAAATTGACCGCTGAAGATCAGGCGATTATTCATGCTTGGATTCAGCAAATTTCTGCGCATGGACCAGAATCTATACGTGGTGATTTTAAATGGGCTGATCATGCTTTGCACGGTGAATGGACTGGTTACCGATCTTCAGCATTTTCCAATCGTGGCAGAATTATTTATCGTGTTGTTGATAAAAAGGTAGTCATTAAAATTGCTCGAATTACGGATGAGCATAATTATAAGAAAGGTTATAAGAAATGAAAAAGTCATCTTTGAAAAAACCTATCGATATTTTCAAGGCCGCGAAAACAACGGGCGATCTTATTAAAGCTTTTCGCGCTAATTTTAATGTTAAACAAGATGATATGGCTCACGCATGCAAGATTTCACAGGCTAATTTTTCTGCGATAGAAAAAAATCGTCGTGAGGTTGGGCCGCGAGTAGCGCTTAAGCTGGCGGCCTTTATGGGAATGAGTCCTGATATTATTCTTTATCCGAATGGGTATGAAGCCGAGCCTGAATATAAAGAAGTACGTGAACGATTTGTTTCTCTTATTCCTGTGGCAGCTAAGGGTCGCGGTTAGGATTGAATGGATAAGCTATTACTTGATATCTATCAAAGCTTAGGCATTTCCGAAACTCATCTTAAAGAAAATAAACTTAAATTTCAGCGTCAGCCAGGTCTCAATTCGTTAGAAATTGTTGAGATTGATTTTGAAGGAAAGCCTTTTATTTTGCAATCTCCTGCTGCGAAAGCCTGGCGAGCAATGAAAGATATTGCTCATAAGGATCAGATACATCTTAAACCTTTTTCGGGTTTTAGGTCTTATCTTCATCAGAAAAGTCTGATTGAAAGACATCTTAAGAATGGTCGGGCAATTGAGAGTATATTAACCCACATAGCTATACCAGGGTTTAGCGAACATCATTCCGGGCTCGCTGTGGACGTTCATGCTGAAGGAAAAAATGTTCTAGAAGAGGAATTTGAGCAGACCAAAGAGTTTCTCTGGTTAAACGAAAATGCATCTCGCTTTGAATTTCGGCTGAGTTACCCGAAAGATAACGATCAGGGAATTATTTACGAACCTTGGCACTGGTATTATACGGGTAGTTAGTAGGCATTTGTAGTTCAATAAGTGTTAAGTCTGTGAAATCATTATACTAGCGGTCAGAAAATGTCTCCCTACCAAATTTTGTATCATTCTCTAAGAGCGCAGTTAAAAATATAAAAACAGAAATAAAAACAAACAGGTAATTAAGAAAGGTCTCGAAGTCAGAGCCATTTGGGTCTACCTCTCATTACCCAGTAAATCACAGTGTTTGCTGACCTTGAAAGGGTTGTATCTCATTAGTCCTCTAGTATTAGTGATTATTAGCCTTTAGTAAGCTTTATAATGGATTCATGAGTCGGCCTGCGGGATTGCCTAAAACTGGGGGCCGAGCGAAGGGCACCCCAAATCGGAAGACAATGGATTTGGAATCTTTGCTGAAGAGGAGAGATTTCGACCCAAACTCTGCCGGCCTCTTCAGATAGTCTTTTTAAGAAGTTTCATCAAAAGTTTCTGGATATTCTTAGTTTCGGCTAAAGGTACTAAAACGGCTGTAAACAGGATGCTAAAAAAAATGACAGAGTACACAAAGAGCTGAATGTCGCCTCCCTCAGGGAGACCATATTGCTTCGGTAGGCTTGCCAAAACAGCGGCTGCGAGCCCTTTTGGGATGAGGAAGGAGGCGAGTGAAGCATCGCGAACAGATGTTTCCTTAGGCGCGACCCATCTAACAATAAAAATTCGTGCTAAATAAATGATGGGAACAACGAGGAAGGCCACAAAAACCAGGTAGTAATTGCTAAATTGAATCGAAATTCCAAGGTAGACAAAGAAAAAGGTCTTTAACAGAAAGACGATTTCTTGAAAGAATTTTCGTTCGACATCGGTCATTCTGGGGAATTCTATTTTTGAAATTAGATCCGGGATGTTGGTGATCGTAAATCCAAAAACCAGAGTCGCTATAGCGCCGCTCAAACCGAAAAGTTCGGTTGCTCCATACATGATAAAGGCGTAGGCAATGGTTGTGAATGTGGTCGTAGGAAAGCGACGAACTAGGGGCCACAGTTTTAGCCATAAGGCTCCGCCAACAATTCCTATAATTACTGCTATTGATAGAGATAAACCTATTTGGCCAATAACATTGGCATATGAAAAGGTTTTCTCTTCGATGGCTCGCAAGAGCGAAAACGAGAGTACGATGCAAATAACATCTGTAAGAGCGGACTCAAGTACGAGAATGGTTGATGATTTTTCTGATAATTTAAGAGCTTGCACCATAGGAATTACGACAGCCGACGATGTGCCGCAAAGAATGGCTCCACATAGCAAAGCAAGCTCTGGTGAAAGCCCTAAAAATGTAGAAGAGGCGGCTGCTACAACGACTATTGTAGCAAAAGCTGTAATTAAAGTGAGCGCAAGGGTGGCGCCCACAGCTGAGGAGAGTATTTTTAGCTTTAGAGATAGGCCACCTTCAAAAAGAATGACGGTGAGAGCAATGGTCGTGAGAACTTCTCCGGCTCCACCGAAGTTTTCTGGTCCAACCCATCCGATGATAGGGCCTATGATCAGTCCAATTACCATTAAAATTAAAACATCAGGAGTTTTCGTCTTTTGAAACAAATAGGCGAAGCCATGAGCACAGAAATAGAGTAGGCCAAGAATTAAAATTACATTTGATGTTACCATTCTCTTAGGATTGCAGTAGATGTGTTAAAACTCAATTGTCGTTAAAAAAATCCAGACGAGATCAAATACAGACTCGAAAAAGTAGTGATTAACCAAGCAAATTGGCCGAACACCAGATCGAAAATTGTTCGACTCAAAGGTTTACTTACAAACTAAGGTCGCAAGAGTCTGGAAGCTATCTCGATACGCTGTGTTCATAAACGTTAACAAACCCTTACCGTTGGCAATCTCTAAAACAAAAATTGTCTCTGGGTTATTTGGAACAAGTGAAAATGCTTTTCCGGCTAATGTCGGTTTAGGTTGAACTTCATCATCATCCGTTGTTTCTATGACAGTAGTTCCTAGATCTGCTCTTAAATAAGTGGGTTCATTTTTATACTCAGAAATGACCACTAAATCGCCGAGTTTTACATCTACTTTAAAGGCTGGTTTATGGAAAAGTTTTGGTAAGGCTATTACTGTGCAGGTTTCAACAGGTCTATACCAGGTGCTGTAATCACTCGCTACAACTGTGATTGAGAACAATACTAATAGTGAAAAAATAATGGACTTCATATCGAGCTCCCATTGTTTGTTAGATGCATCATATTACTGTATCGAGCCTGCCAAAGGCCTCTAGATTAATAGTTTTTGCAAATAATTCTAATGTAACATTGGAATCACATTCATTCGCGGCCACTTGAATTTGACCCATTCTGACTCCCCAAAGGTCTAGGTGTCTCACGATGAGATTGCCTGCTTTAAGCAGGCGCCTTTTCTTTGTGCGCCCGGCAGGGCGCTTTTACTTAGAGGTGAAAGTCCTCCACAGACCCGATCAGGGGAACTGTTAGCTTAAGGGCAAGGGTGTCTGGAGTGATCCAGAATCTGAAGGAAGCCACAGGCAAA
>JBFWYS010000212.1:0-6573 GCA_050186175.1 Pseudobdellovibrionaceae bacterium | reverse complement strand
TGCATGGAGCGAGATCCGCTCCAAAACTCACCTACAATTTCCCGGGCAATACTTGCATTAGTGTTAACGAAGAAGCGGCTCATGGAATTCCAGGCTCAAAAATTCTAAAAGCTGGAGATCTGGTAAACATTGATGTGTCAGCAGAACTAGATGGATATTTCGCAGATACGGGTGGCTCTGCTATTATTCCTCCTGAATCAAAACTTCATTTGCAAATTTGCGCCGCCGCAAAAAAAGCTCTTGAGAATGCCATGCTTGAAGCGCGTGCCGGAGCAAGATTAAATCGCATCGGCTACGCGATCGAGGCCGAAGCTATTCGCAATGGATTCACCGTCATTGAAAATATCGGCAGCCACGGCGTTGGCCGAGCTCTTCACGAAGAACCCAGTTTTATCGCTGGTTACTATGAAAAACGCGACAAACGCGTCCTAAAAGAAAATCAGGTCATCACAATTGAACCTTTTATTTCCTCTGGCGCTCGTGAAGTTTTTGAAAATGGCGACGGGTGGACACTGGTTACAAATCCGGGAATCTTTACAGCTCAGTACGAGCATACTCTCGTTATTACAAAAGGTAAGCCACTGATCATGACATTGCCTTCCTAACGACGAGAACAATTCTAACTGCTTTTAACTAAATAAAATCTAAAGACCGGCTCTCTTCGGCTAAGGAAGTCGGCTGATTGTCTTCAGGTGTAATCTTCGGATTTCTCATCAATCGAATTTTTTCTTCGAGTGATTCTTTACTTACAAGAATCTGTCGGTAGCGAGCTTCAACATCTCTTCTGTTCAAGTTTGAATCCTCCCACAAATGAAGGGCGCCCGATAGTTCGCCCTTTAATCTGCCGGCTTCTTTCTCAACTTTAAAAATCTTCGCCTTCAGGCGAATAACTTCTTGAGACATAATTTCATTTTTAACGACCAAGTCTCGAACTTCAATTTCGCGGCTTAACAGTTCACTTTTCATCGCCTTATAGCGGCTGATCTTTCGCTCACGAAAGAAATAAAGACTGGCCAAAGAAACCAAGCCAAAAACACCAAACAGAAAGAGACCCGTCTTAAAATCCTGTTTCGTCATTTCGAAAGAAGAAGCCTTATCTAAATTACGAAATGAAATCGAGGCTGGTTTTGCAATCTGTGCCTTTAAATAATTGCCGATTCGATGAGACATCTCACGCATTTCAAGTTCGGAGACTGGCAAGAGTGAAGACGCCGACATCTCAACAGAAAGACCTGTGATCCCCCTATCGGTCACACTTAGAACTCTTATCTGCTCACCCAATCCCTCATCTTGCAAAAAGGACTGCACTAGATTCCGAGCTTTTCTTTCAGCTTTGACGTCCCGACTCATTCCCCAGATTAAAAGAGCAGAAAAACAGAATGCAGAAACAACAGCGCCGACAATCAGTAGTTTTTTCTTCATACTACAAAGTGTATCCGAAGATCAGAGTGATGAAATCACTTTGCGGATGTAGACCCGACCATCGCCCGGTAACCGCCCGCGTAGAGCCCGACTTTGGTAAAACCCATTTTCATCAAAACGAAGGCCGCTAAGGCTCCAGTGTTGCCATCATTGCCGATAACAATCACTCTTTGGCTTTCACCAAGTCCCAACTGCTCAAGTTTTTTTCGGAGAGCGAAGTTAGGCTCCCCTCTTTTATCTAAAAATTCAATCCATGGAATATTGATGGCGTTAAAGACATGATTTTTTTCGCGCAAGTATTCGCTCTCTGAACGCACATCAATCACAGAGGGAAATGCTGTCACCTTTTGTGCGTACTCGCGAAGTTCTTTTTTGTTCGCGATCATACTTTCTTTAAGCACTGGTTTCCAACTCGGAACATTTTCTCTTGCCGGCGCTTCATCACGCACCAAAGGCAAACTGAAATTCTCAAGAGATGTAAAAACAACATTATGAATGCCCATATAAGTAAGAATAAATGCCAATCGACCCTCTTCTGCTTTTCCTTGCCCACCTTTTCCTACGATCAACACCGGAGTTTCGGGAGCAATTCCAAATCGAGCCAAACGTCTTGCGTGGCCGTAGAGATCTTCTTCGAGCTCTCCTTCAAACGGAATTTTCTTTTTAGAAAAATCGGCAGGATCAAGCGAAATAGAACCCGGGAGATGCCCCAACTGATAATCAAAATTAGGTCGTGCATCGAGGACTACAGTTCCTGGAACAATGAGGCTCTCAACTTTTCCCTCTTTGCTGCGAATATCCTGGGTGAAATAAGTTTTTGTTGGCTCAAGTTTTGTCTGGCAAGCCGTTAAGCCCGCAACAAATAACATCAGAACTGCGAGACCTATTTTCGTCCTCATTTATTAATCTTCATCGTTGGAAAGAGGATGATATCACGAATGCTGGGCCGATTCGCAAGAATCATCACGATTCGCTCGATCCCGAGACCCACGCCGCCGGTTGGCGGCATGCCCACATCGATTGCATGAAGAAA
The DNA here is from genome assembly GCA_050186175.1 of Pseudobdellovibrionaceae bacterium. Lineage (GTDB taxonomy): Bacteria > Bdellovibrionota > Bdellovibrionia > Bdellovibrionales > Bdellovibrionaceae > JBFWYS01. Next base: position 4,118 of record JBFWYS010000212.1, on the reverse strand, counting down.
ATCTTCATCCATCGGATGGGCCTCTTCGTTGCTTGCACGATTTGCCTCTTGCTCCTTAAGACGCGCATACTGTTCTTCGGGGTCGTTGAGCTCAGAATACGAATTGCCGATTTCCATACAGGCGGCAAATGGTTCAAATCTTTCTACCAAACCAGGCCTTGACCGATGAATTTTTGTCAGCGGAGAAATTTCAACTGGATGATCCAATACAAAACACGGATTCCATAAATGCTCTTCAGCTGTTTGCTCAAACAGCTCCATTAACATTTCGCCACGACTTGCTGGCTTCTCGCGCTTTGACCCACGCTTTCTAATTTCAGAAAACAAATCTGTTTCCGAAATTTTATCAGGGTCCACTTTCGCGTACTCGCGAACGCCGTCCATCACTGTTAATTTTCTCCATGGCGGAGTAAAATCAATTTCTTTTCCGTTGTACTCAAACTTGTAAGAGCCGCGGATCTTTAAAGCCAATCCCGAAACCAACTCTTCAAATTGTTTCATTTGATAGTTGTAATCCGTATAGGCCTCATACCATTCAAGCATCATAAACTCAGGATTGTGTGAGCGATCGATCCCTTCGTTGCGGAAATTTTTCGACATATCATAAACTTTTTCAAAGCCCCCGACAATCAAGCGCTTGAGATAAAGCTCAGGCGAAATTTTCATGTAGAGCTTCATGTCTAAAGCACGATGGTGAGTTGAAAACGGATGAGCCGCAGCTCCACCGTACATCGGCTGAAGAATCGGAGTCTCCACTTCTAAGAATCCACGAGAGTCCAAAAAGTTTCGTACTTCGCGAATAATCTTAGAGCGAGTTTCAAAAACTTTACGAGACTCTGGATCCGAAATGAGATCTAAATGCCGGTGACGATATTTAATCTCGACATCCTGAATCCCATGAAACTTTTCAGGCAAAGGCTCAAGAGTTTTGCAAAGAACAGTAAAGCTCTTCGTATGAACAGAAAGCTCCCCTTTTTTTGTTTTAAAAATATAACCTTCGATGCCAACAAAATCACCGAGGTCAATAAGATCAAAAGCTTTACTCTCGAGCTCAGGCAGCCCCTCAACTTTTAAGTAGACCTGAATCGCACCGGTTTGATCCTGAATATTGAAGAATGAGGCTTTACCCATACTTCTCAGAGTCATAAGACGTCCCGCAATCCTGACTACAGAATTTTCACGAACATCCCCTGCGACTAAGGCCGATGAAAACTCAGCATGAATCTTTTCAATCGATGTACTTCGCTCAAAAGAATAAGGAAATGGATTAATCCCCGCCTCACGCATCGCTTGAAGCTTTTTTCTTTTCTCCGCCCGAAGTGGATTCTCGTTTTCAAAACTCATTTTTAAACTTCCTTACAGATTCTTGCCGACAAAAATATCCATTACATTTTGAAGAAGCGCGACAGCTTCTTTTTTAGGTCTTTGAAAGGCATTTCTTCCCATGATCGAGCCGAACGCTCCGCCTGTAGCAAGCTCGCCGACTTCTTTCAAAAGATCGCTTGTTCCCTTCGCTTCACCACCAGAAAAAATCACCACACGTTTTCCAGCAAAACAAGATTGAACAACGTGGCGGGTGCGGTCTGTTAAAGAATTCACCTTGATTCCTTGAGCTTCGTAAACTTTACGAGCGGCATCTTGTTCGATGTGCGCAGTCGGTGGTTTGACTTTGATAACATGTGCGCCCAACTGAGCCGCGATATGAGCCGAGTAAGAAATAACATCAATTGCCGTTTCGCCGTCTTTAGAAATCTGTTCGCCGCGCGCATAAGACCAAATCACAACAGCAAGTCCCGCTTCTTTTGCACGACGAGAAGCTTCTGCGATTTCTTCGTACATCGTCTTTCTGACATTACTTCCTGGATAAATTGTAAATCCAATCCCCGCACAGCCTAAACGAAGAGCATCGTCAACATTAGAAGTGAGCGCCGAGATCGGAGATTTTGATCCGTAAAGTGTATCCGAGTTATTTACTTTCAAGATCAGTGGAATTTCTCCCGCATATTCACGCGCACAAGCCTCAAGTGCACCGAGTGGAGCCGCGTAGGCATTACATCCTGCTTCGATCGCTAAGTTAAAGTGATAAGCCGGATCATACCCATCTGGATTGATCGCAAAACTTCTTGCGGGACCGTGCTCGAAACCTTGATCCACAGGAAGAATAACCATTTTCCCCGATCCACCGATACGTCCATGATTCAAAAGACGAGCAAGATTTGTCAAAGTTCCTGGATTGTCAGATCCATACCAGCTTAAAATTTCACGTACACGAGGGGTCATTGCGAGGCTCCTATGGTCAGAGTTGATATTTATTGATTTTGCCCTTAGGCAATTGCTATTTTCGCTCTCAAGCAAAAGTGCGGCTACGTTAGCGATTTGACAGAGCTAAAGCAAGGAAACCTTCGCCGAATCTGAATTTGACTTCTCGGGCAGAAAAAGGCAGGAATGGAGCGTCAGAAACGACACCTCGTGGGAGAGTCAAAAATCATGCAAAAAGTTGAAATTCAAGCCACTCCAAATCCAGCAACAATGAAATTCATGTTCGATAAAGTGCTCACAGAAGAACCACATGATTTTGTCTCAGCTGCAGAGGCTTCACGTTCTCCCCTAGCATCAAAAATTTTTGGATTTCCTTGGGCTTCAGGTGTCTACATTGGGCGCAATTTCGTCACCGTAACCAAGCAAGAATGGGTTGATTGGGATGTTTTGGCAGAACCCCTTGCTGGATTGATTGGCGAGCACATCGAAAGTGGCGAGCCGATTTTGGCTCCCCTGGATACTCGCGCCGGAGAAGATTTCGATGAGAATGATTCTCCAATCGTACAAAAGATCAAAGAAATTCTGAACCGTGATATTCGCCCTGTTGTCGCCCTTGATGGCGGCGATATCGCGTTTTCGAAATACGAAGAGGGAATTCTCTATATCCATATGAAGGGCGCCTGCTCTGGCTGCCCGAGTTCTACAGCGACTCTCAAACAAGGAATTGAAGTTCGTATCCGCGAGCTTTTACCTGAGGTTAAGGAAGTCCTGTCAATTTAGATACTTGGAGACCTTGTTTAATATACAGCCCACGCATAATAGCATGACCAATTCACATTGGAATGAATGATGACTTTGCCGTACTTTACGTAAAGAACATCGGCGCAGAAATGAAGCGCCACTAAGGAAACAACATGACATTCTCAATTAAAACTCTCTCATCGATGGTTCTAGCTCTCGGAGTTATGAGTTTTTCTGCAAACGCAGAGTTAGAAAAAGTAAATTTGGATTCGACAACTGAAAAGATTCAATGGGTTTTTAACCAACTACCTGATTTGACATCCGATCAATTTGTGGCTCCAAAAATTGAGCAGTATAAAATGCAAGGTTCTGTTGAAGAGACTTTGCGTGTTTTGAATGAAGATCATGGCTTTGCTCTCAATGAGGAAACTGGAGAAGACGGTGGACGTACTCTTTACAGTCACCTCGGAGTTCAGGCAGATCAAGCGCTGGAAACTTCTCCGGATCTTGATCAGAACATTGTGAAGACGACACTTCACGCGGCGATGAAAAGAACGTTTGCATTTTTAAAAAATGAGAACGTTGAAATTTACGCGGATTATGACACTTACTGGGCGCCAAGCGTGAACGCGATGGCTCTAGTAATTATAGATGATGAATCGGGAATCGTAACCGTCATCTTACACGGTGATATCGACGGTTAAGAATTGTTCGGGCCAATAGGCCAAGGGTCTCAGGGTAAACCGGCACGCACAGTTGCCGGTTCTAGGGCTCCTCGCAAGAGGGGCCCTTTTTTTGCCTTTTGCTCAGACTTTTTTACTTTTAAAATGGAAACGAAATCTTACTGAAGGCAGTCGATCAAGACAGAATACAGGTCAACTTTTACACCTGGAATATCGATCGAAAGAGGATCCTTAGCCGTCGAAATCACATTGATAAAATCAAAGGCATTCATTTTTGGACTGAACTCGCAATAGGAAACCTTGGAGTCCTTTTTTATGGCTCCTGTTTTTTCGTTCGGAATTAGCAATGTTCCTGCAAACGCCCATACACAATTTTTAATCTGTTTTGTTTTTACGTTCACTGTACAAGTGAAGTCGATCGACTCTGGAGGATAA
>JBFWYS010000211.1:0-6640 GCA_050186175.1 Pseudobdellovibrionaceae bacterium | reverse complement strand
ACTCCATATTGGGGACTTTATCTCTCATATAGATCGCAAGTGCTGTACTGTCTTTGCCCCCTGACAATCCTAGAATATGCCGTGTTTTCTTCATGGACCTTCTCCAAGACTTTCCATGACACGCTCAACGAATTTCTTAGCTTCCTTTTTTCCTAAACGCTGAACAACTCGTTCGAATTGTTTTCTAACCCTCTTCTCAATCCACTTCCCAGCACCGCTACTGTCGGAAGAACTGTGCCGCCAAGTTTCAAGGTCAATATCGTCTGCCAGATCCTCCATCCAACGAATGGTCTGATGTAGATTTACTTCGAAAATGCTTAGGCTTGAAGAGTTCCAAAATTTGAGCGGCTTTTCAGCGAATAGCTCGGCCAGACTCATCACGAAGAGATTTTCTGTTGAATACCCTTGTTCAATTCTACTAATCAGTCCCGCTGCGCGCTTATCCGTGAGATACCTCTTTCTCAATTCATCGGAATCCATACCCGGAAGAGTTTCAATCCACTTCTGATAAAAAGAATTAAGGTTTTTTGTAGCCCCAAACTGGATCGCGGCAAGCAAGGTACTTCTACATTTGTCAAAGTAGGAACTCTCGATGCCCTCTATCTCTTTTTTAAGTTTTTCTATTTTTTGAAAAACCAAAGAATACGAGTCCAAACTCCAATTCTTCTTGAGTGATTCGCTTAAAAGAAGCGTGGGATCACGGGCCTCAAGAAGCGTTAAAACAAATTCGTCGACCACTGGAGAGAGCATTCCACGTTCCCTCGCAATTTGAGGTAAGTCCTTGAGCCATACCATCAACGCTTGAGCAGCAGCTCGAATTCGATCTCCAGATAGAACTTGTTTTTCTGATTCGGTAAAGAGATCGATTACGTTATCCAAGAATTCAATAAAGTCCTTCTTCAGTTCAGGAACGAGGATATTGAAAGCCTGTGGAGTGCGGACCATTCTCTCGAAAGTTTCTGGTTTAAAATCTGTAACAAAGATTCCGTCTTCAAATACCTGCGCCTGACTTCCGGCACATCGGAAGCTCGAAGCCAAGATAAGTGGCATTATCCCCCGGCGCATACCGAACGGAGGCGACTGCCAATTTGCCAGAAGAGAACGGAGGTCTTTCGGAACGCGACTCGGCTTAGACCAGAAATCAATTCCAATCTGCCAAACTTCACTTAACCCTTTGTTTTCTAGCTCACGACCCTTTGGAGCAAAAGACCACCCAGACGCTTGTTTGCGGTAAATGCCAGTGTTTAGAAAGAGCGCTCTAAATACCGAAACGTCGGGACCGTATCCAGAAAGACCCAACTGCTCTTTTCCATAATTCTCAAAAATGCCACGGATAATGCTCTTTCGCGCATTCACAATTTGAGGAGATGGTTCGGCTTTGTTGATCAGTTCGTTGTTGATAATTGGTGTTTGAGAATAGTTTTTGTCGCACACCTTCGACAACAGGCGCTTCAAAGCACCCATCGTATCAACGTCTTTGTAAGCATGGCCTTTCCAAAAATAAATCGGTCCTTCAACTGAGGGCTGCATTATTTTTGAAACGAGGACTCTTAGGTGTTGCTCGCTATCATCCGCGAGCTGTTTTAGTTCCTGTTCGACAATGGGATCCTGTTTTCTAAAATCAGGATCGGCAAGTAGTTGGTGGTAAGCCTCAAGTTCTGCCAATCCCTCTCGCAAGTGCAATGGGAATTGGGGGATCGCAAATAGGACCCTGTCGTCAGCTGCTGATTCAGCCGCCTTTACAGCCTTGCGAAGTTCTTCTGCAGTTTCAGCAATGACGTAGTAGATGCGACCATCAAGATAACCGTCATTATTTGCCGTTTCCGAGGCGACTCTCGAATCTAATTCGTTGGATAAAATATATCGCCCGTCGAAATAGCGCCGAATGCAGTGAATGTCATTGTGCCTTTGAGGGAATCGGTATGGCGGAGCAAAGTCTCTCGTAAGAACTTTTGTTAAATCCAAACTTTCAACGAGCTTGGCCTTGTTCTCTTCGACCGCGCCACGAATATCGACATCAGAACCTTGCCACACAGAATATTCGCCGGTGAGCTTCCTGTGAAAAATAGCTTTCTTCTTCTCTAGAGATTTGACCGCCTGGTGGAGCTTTTTGGTGGAAGCCTCAGTTTGATCGCCGAATGCAATTTCAAGAATCTTTGTCGTTCCCGCAAGACTGCCGGATGATGTTCCGACTTTTATACAGGCTAACGCTTTAACTAAATCTTCTTCTGTGCCGGATTCGATCTTTTTTAAGGCGGAGTTTGCTTCAACCCAAAGCCTATGAGCACCACCAATAGAAGTGTCAATCCTCATGAGGTCCGCGAAAAAATCAAATATATCTGATGGTGCAACCCATTTTCTCTTGAGCTGCGGAAGCGCGGTTGTTTCCTCTGACCAAAGGAATGAAAACATCGTTCTCTCATTCTGAGCAACTCTCGCAGAAACGCGGGGCAAGAGATACAAAGAGACCGGAGACAACGGCGCTGAAGACCAAAGTAATTCGGTTAGAGCTTCCTGATCGAATTCCTTAAACATGCCTACGGCATGACAACGCTCGGCTAGACCCTTGAATACGGATTTCTTTTCTTCAGGAATCCCGTATTTTCGGGACACAACCTGCGAAATCAGTTCATAGATTTCTTTGCTGTCCTCTATGTAGTTGATCTGTCGGAAGCGACCTTCAATTTTGGCCCACTCGTTGCGTACATAACCAGGAAGAGACGCCGAATATCTGGCAAAAGTTTGGTGCATTAAAATACAAAATACAAACGGTGATTCTGCAGGAGAACGTGAAGCGAATTCTGCAAGAATTTGAATCTCAAGAAGAGCCTTTCCATCGCCCTGAAGAGTTGCTCTCTCTAGCACTTTCCCAAACTCATCCCACACAATGAGAAGAGCATCATATTTGCCGGAACTGACCGTTACCAATTCAATGGCGTGTTTAAGTCCATCCATTGTTTTCGGCAATTTCTTTAGCTTTGTAGCCAGCGCCCCCTGCCCATTGCGTTCTAGGGAATTCAAAATAGCCTGAAAGATAACATTTGGAATAGATCCGCCATCAAATCCGACAATAGGTACTGCAAGGCCGTTCGGTTTTCGGCGCTCCCATTGACAGAAAACACTTTCATCCTTTTCTGACTGACGATCTTTCTTCTTGGCTTCTTCGAACAAAACTTTCAGTTCAGCAGGCTTTTTCCCTAGCTCTAACAGTTGACACCAGAACAGTGCCGCGCTCGATTTCCCGCTTCCATACGGAGCCGAAATTGCAAACGCCCGATCATTTGATTTTCCAATCAAGCTCGATAGGATTTCCGCACTGAGAGTGACTGCCTTTCTGGTCGGGACATAGCCGAGAAGTCTGGACGGCTCCGGCAAATCCATTTCAAGGTTTATTGATCTTAGGGTTCTAACATCGAAATTCTTTTTGCTTTGCTTTTTCATGTGTCCATCCCGATGTAACCTCTTTCAAGAATTTCAATTGCGCGAACATCTCCCTTTCTTAATCGGAGAGTGTTGAGTCCGGCAGTTTTGGAAAAAGAGAATTCCTTCGAAAAGGACTCAATCATTAAATCAATATTGCTCAATAGCCCCTCTGAAGAGAGTAGAAATGCGCGACCAGGAGAGCCTTCGGAAGAAAGTAAATCCTGAAAGCCAACTTCTGTTCGAGCTTGTTCCGAGCCCTTCATAAAACACAAAACCGCATAAGCAAAAGCATGAACGGGAATTGTTCTTTTGCCGTAATTTACTTTGTAGGAATCAGAGTTTTCTAGATAATCAACCAAACCCAGAGAAGCAAAAGGGCACTCAAATGAGTCTTCAGGGGAATAATCAGATTTCCTTTTACCATGTGCCTTTGTATAGGTTCTTAAAAGACAGCTGATGTCCTTCTGGAGAGAAGTGATGTTAGGCTTTCTTTTTCCCTCAAGCTGTTCAACCCATCGAAGAAGATAATTCAGACAAGTTTGCGTATCAAAGCGAGTTACGGGCAGCTTATTGAAAAACCAATACCAGCTCGTCGCCTTTTGCTTGTTCGTAGCGATATGGTAGTGCAAAGCCCAGAGACTTAAATCTTCTTCGATGAAGCGATCTCTTTTGAAAAGCAGTTTACCAAGCGGTGTAAAGCCATACCGATTTCCGGTTTTTACTTCGCCCTCTTTGAGCTTTTCCTCTTTTGCAAGATCCGCCGCGATTAACCAATACCTTAAAGCATCGACCATGTTCCGACCGACACCGAAAGTGTCGGTTGCATGAGGATCAGAAAAAATATCCGGTCTTTTTGAAATTACCGAAAGACCTTTGTGAAGCCATCCGTCTCTGATGTGAAATGTTTCATGTGCTGCAAACTGCATCGTTGTCCCTCTTGTCAATTATTAAACCCTAACCGGGTGGCGGATGCAAGGAAACTACCTCCACCCCGGACTTTTCTGACGGGACCGCAACAGGGGTGAGAATCCGTTTTTCGGGCTATCTTGCTCCGCATAAAGAACAACTTCAATTTAGTGCCCGGTCTTCGAGCACGAGCGCGAACAAAGTAAAACCCCCCTTTTAGGAACTTATGCGCCGCCCTACAATGTAGTAAGTTTTTTGGCCTACCGATAGGACAAAGGGGTTTTCGGTTAGGCGAATAGTCGCGGAAGCTGCGGCCATTTATTGCGTAGTTTTACTTTAGGTGCGAACATTTATAGGTAACTTAAGGAAAGAATTGAAAACAGATGAATTTACTTTTCGAGAATCTACACCGAGAGGTCTCAGACCTCGTTCAAACCTCTCAAAGCACGATTGAGCTTTATTCCCCCTATATTTCCTGTCAGCCCCTGACCGAAATATTAAAGGCAAAGAAAGCTGAATCCCGTGTCGCAATCGTCACAACATGGAGAATTGCCGATATTGCTTTCGGCGCGTCCGATCTTTCGATCTATCCATACTGCAAAAAGAACGGCATTTTTCTTTTTCTAAACCAGGATATTCACCTAAAGACCTTTGTCGCCGATTATCGAAGGCTTCTAACAGGTTCGGCAAATTTGACGGGCCGAGCTTTAGGACTTTCAAAGAAGGCAAACTACGAAACCCTTGTCCGAGTCGATGATCCCCCTCAACCCTATCTTGTGTACCTTTCTAAAATCAGAAAGGAAGCAACTCTTGTTACCGACGAAATTGCGGCTCAGTTTGAAGAGCTATACAAAAAGTTCCGTAAGGAAATTCTCGATCATCGAAATCTCGTAGACGAAGCTCAATTCACCTTTGACACTTCTCTCGACTCAAGAAAATCATTTCTAATTTCGGCTTTGCCTATGAGCCGTTCTATTGAGCAATTGTTTAAGGCGCTCAAAGGCGAAACTAACTTTGATGATGAAGTGCTCGCAAATGCTCGACATGACATTGCTAACTATGAGTTAGAAAACCTTGAAAGCCTTGACTATCAAGCATTTCAAGCGCAACTGGGCAGCAGATTTTTTCAACATCCATTCATTGCGGCTCTCTGCAAATTTATTGATCAGGAGTCTCGAAGGTTTGGAGCTATAAAAGAATGGGTTCAAAACACCTGTACAGATGTTCCGGTGCCTTCGCGTCGAACTCTAACCGACAATGTGCAGGTGCTATATAGTTGGCTTGTAGAGCTTGGTCCAGACAAGTTTGAAGTTACGCGACCGAATCATTCCGAAATCATTTCAACAAAGAAGAAGTCATGAGTCGCCTGAAAACTCATCTTGCTTCTGTTGATCATGGTACGCTGTCAGATTTGATCGGGGACGCAAAAATTGTTGAACTTGTAAATGAAATCTCTCGATCTAGAGATGCCAAAGTAGAGCGTGGTGATTTGATTCTACAGGTTGTTGGGGGACCGCAGGCTCTATTAGAGAGTGCTCAAAAGCGAAAAGTTTTATTCCTTTCACTGAACAAAACTGATCGAACAACTTTAATGAACGCTTTGGGAATTTCCTCCCTAAACAGTTTTAAGCTCACGAGTGAACGCAAACCTATTATTTATGAATATTTTGGATGTGCTCTTCCCCCAGAACGCTCGGAGCAAGAAGTCGGACTTCCGAGAGTCGAGATTCTAAGTCCAGAGTATTCGTTGTTCGCTCATCAAAACTCAGCTCTGCAACGAAGTAAAAGTTTTTTTCACTCTAGTTTGCCACGAGTAATGCTGCACATGCCGACTGGATCTGGAAAGACACGCACGGCAATGCACCTCATTTCCAATATTCTGAATTCTCGTGAAGCCGGTGTTGTAGTTTGGTTGGTTGCAGGAAAGGAATTATGCCAACAAGCATCTGAAGAATTTGAGCGCGCTTGGCGAAGTCTCGGCGGAAGGGAGCTTCCAATTGTTCGATTGTGGAGCGAGGTAGGTGATCCGAGTATTCCAGCTCACATGATTCAACAGTTTGCGAACGACAAGTGGCCGGAGACGCTTACTGACGCCATGATAATTGGCAGCGTGGATTCAGTCAGAAATATTGTAATGAGCTGGGAGCCCTCACAAAGAATTGGACGACGAAAGAATATTTGTCTTGTCGTTTTTGATGAGGCTCATCGATCGGTGGCAAAAACTTATTCTGAGACAATAAATAGCATTACGGATAAATCTACCGCCCTCCTGGGTCTTTCAGCAACTCCTGGTCGCCGTCACTATGGTGGT
>JBFWYS010000210.1:0-6656 GCA_050186175.1 Pseudobdellovibrionaceae bacterium | reverse complement strand
TCAAAATCAGAAGTCCCCTTTAGGAGAGGAAGTAGGGCCGTCATTTCAGAGTCTTAAAGAGAAAATGAACGTGACGTTCATTTTCCCGGGAGCTCGAGGGTAGACCCTCGATTCTCACGGATGGATGCACGTTGAACGGAGAAAAATACCATGGATTAAAACCAATGTTAAAATCGAGCTGATACCTAGACCCACAAAATCAAGAAAGAGGGAAAACGCCGTCTAAATTTGAGACACCTGTAAAACAACTGGGACCTCTTCTTTCAGGATTCTGACAAGATCTGATTCCTATTCCGTTAACTTCGATCTGAGCCGGAACGGGCCTTGCTCTTGCCATTAAGTATGAGGTTTTTCTCGCTCTTTTTTATAACTGTCTTTTTATTTACGGCCATCGGTCACAGCAAATCCGACTGCCGTGGGATTTATGTTGTAAGGCCTAAAGAGCACTATCGTCCTGCAAAAGATAGATATGGAGCCACTCGTTCAAATGCTCCCCATTTTGTGGCGTGGGCAAAAAAGTACATGCCCCAATATTTTGAAGGAACTCTCCTTCATGAAGGTCTTATCACCGTCGATGCTCATTTGCGGAATTTCGCTGATTTGGCTACCTCATTAGGTCGAAAAATCGGCCTGATTGACTACGATGACATCGGCCGCGGTCCTTATCTTTTGGCTATCGCAAAATACTTTTCCTCGGTGGATGCATCTCCGACTCCGATAAAGTTTAAGGAACTCTGGGCCCTCTACATCGACGGACTCAAAAACCAAGAACAGCCTCACATAAAGATGGTTGAAAAGGCTCTCGCAGAAAATACGACTAAAGATATCGAAAAGGCCGAAAGAATTCTTGAACGCTTTACTAAGAACGATAAATTCTCATATGAGGAAAACAGACCGCGACCTATTAAAGACCTGAACCCCGAAGTTCAACAAGAATTTTCAGAAATTCGGAGCGGGCTCGAGAAGGCCTTAGCACCCTATAAAATTCTTGATGTGGCCGGATATGTAAAAAACGGCGGTGGAAGCCGTGGGCAAGTTCGATATTGGGTTTTGGTTAATGAAAACGGCGTTAATAAAATTTATGAATTCAAAAAGTTAGCTGAAACCTCACTTTCTCTTTGGGGATCTCAAGAACCAGCCTCTGTGAGATTCGCTAAAACGAACGCATTTTACTGGGGGCCCGATACTCAACCATATAAAGTTGTCGAGACTCCTGCCGGAGAATTTCAACTCTCACAGAGAGTGAAGAAACGTTTAGATTTTGAAATCGATGACCCGAACAATTCTGATTTAAAAAACATTGATACTTACCATCGCTGGCTAGCCCGACAGCAGGGAATTTGGCATGGTAGAGATGCAGAATATCGAGATTACATTTTGAAGAATGAAGAAGTGATCCGAAAACAAATGAAAGAGTTCGTCAGAGACTACCAAGAAGTCCTCAAGCAACTCCACAGAAGAAGTAACCGATAAGCTAAATTTCAAATTCTTCCGAAATCACCTCTTGTGATGCGACCACCACAAAACGTTGTCCCGAATCAGGCAAACGCCCCAGTTCCTTCATTAATCCATAATGTGATTTGAGCAAACTCCAGAATCCCATTTCTCGATAAGGAAGATTATGCTTCGCAGCCGTTTCCGCAATCATTCGTGTAATCGGAATGCAATGAACAGAACAAATGACTGGAAACATGTGATGGGCAACATGATTGTTAAATCCGCCCAAGAAAAAACCCATCGTCGGACTTTGAGAATTGTAGTCGACAGACGTTAAAAGTTGATGCTCGAGAAAAGAATGACTGACCTTTCCGTCTTTTCCTGTCGGCACATAATGAGAATCCAGGGAGATATGTGACATCGCAAACAACACGAGCAACAGAAAGGAAGTTAACAAATGAAACGAGACAAATGCTAGAGCTATTGTCAACCCGCTATAAGGTAATAACATCATCGGAAAAGCAATCATCATCCCTGCGTAGGCAATTTTCCAGAGGATCATCTCGACCATTCGGAGCGGATGATGCTGAAGATCGGTCATGCTTCCAAATGATTTCATTCTCAATATTTTAAAGTCTTTGACGAAAATCCAATGCATCGTAAAAAGCGCATAGAAAAAGCTGCAGTAAAGATGTTGAAACCGATGCGCTGGCTTCCATGCAATATGCGGAGCCACACGCAAAAGATTAGTTCCTTCGATGTCCATATCGGAACCGGGTACATTCACAAAAAAATGATGCGCGTTTAGGTGTCGAATTCTCCAAAGATAGGCATTGGGACCGAGAAAATTAAAAGTCCAATAGAAAATAAAATTATCAATCTTACTTTTTCCTGAAAGTGCACAGTGAACAGCATCATGGCTCACATTAAAAGCAACAAAGATAGTAACAACCGAAAGACCAACAAAGAGCAACGCCGTAACCGGGAGCGACCAGACCTTAAAAGTTAAGGCCGCCCACAAAATCCAATAAGAGGAAACAAAAAGAAGAACCTTGAACCACATAAATCCCGTAGCCGTTTTTTCGATTTTGTTCTCAGAAAAGTAAACATCCATTTTCTGACGGAGCTCTCGCTGAAAATGAATTCCCGAATTTTGATTATAATGGATAGGACGCTCATACCGCATTTGAAAAACTCCTGCTGCTACGTCCCTGTGTGAGCATTCGACTCGTGAAAACTGCCAGCAACAAAGTCACAATACCCAAAACTGCGCTTTGTTCTGCTGAAAGCTGCTTCCAGAAAATGAGAAGTGCAAATACCGAAATGGTTTGCAATCCGAGCAAAGTAAAAAACAAAATACCGACGGGAGCCAGCGAAGGGAGGACTTCGGCGCTGGAAACTGATTTCAATTTCTGAAATTCAGGTGCAATCGCCTCAGGGCCTTGAAACCAAATTGAAATTTTCTTTTGAAGAGTTCTTTGTTTCGACGAAATCAAAAATAACTTCTTAAAAGTATGAATATTAGATTCCCAGGCGTCCAGGTGATTGAAGTCAGGAGCCTCACCGATATTCACTTGGATTTTTTCATCAAGATCTTGATAGGTTCCGAAAAAACGATCCCAAATCGATAACACTCCACCGAAATTTTTGTCGAGATAGATCTCGTTCGACCCGTGATGCACTCGATGGGTCCTAGGTGTAATAATAAACATTTCGAGCCACTTCCATTTCGCCGTTGTAATTCCGCAATGAGAGAAAAATTGAATCGCGGTATTTAATCCTTGAACAATAACCACATCAAGGGGTTCGAATCCTATAATCGCAAGCGGTAGAAAAAAAGCGAATATAAAAGGTCGACTGGTCCAACTCTGCCTCAGCGCTGAAACCAGATTAAAATCCTGAGCGTGATGATGGGTATCGTGGGTCGCCCACAAAAAATTCACACGGTGAGAAGATCGATGCGCCCAGTACCAACAAAAGTCAGTTAAGAAAGCCAGCATGATCCACGTGACCGGACTTTGCGAAGGCCAGTGCATCAGTCCCCATTGAGATTTCACAGAATCATAAATGATGACAAGAATTGAAATCCAAAAAAGATTCACAACCTGCTGCCCCACCCAAGTAAAAAGGTGGCTCATCGATTCTGAGAACTCGTAGACTTTGCGATTTCGTGAAAAATAGACTTCCGCCACGATCGCGAGAATAAATACAGGCATCAGGATAACCATGCGACGGTCTCCTGTGGTTTGATTGCCGACGGAGAAGTGGCATTTTTTAGTTCCATTGGCTCTTGTCCCATTTTATAAAGAAAATCAAAATGCGCTTTTAAAGCCGCGCCCAAACTCTTTTCAAGATAAGGCATCTTAAATTCATGGCAGGTCTCTTTTAAAATCTTTGTGAGTTCCGGGTAGTGAACGCTGCAAATATTCGGAAAGAGATGATGAACGGCATGTGTATTAAATCCACCTAGACAAAACGAGGCGAACCGACTCTCGGGCATCACATCCATTGTGCAAACCAATTGATGGCGTATATAGCTCATCGGCAAGCGGCCCTCTGAATTTGGTCTCGGAAAGGCCGGCCCGATCGCCAAATGCGAGACAAAAAGAAAACAAGCTATATAAAGAGAATAGACGGCGTTTATAAAAACAAATCCAAAAAGAATTTCACCGACTGAAAATCGGGAAAACACCATCGGAATGACAAGCAAGTATCCAAAGTAAAAGGCTTTGATCAAAAACAAGTCAAAAAACTTTTTAAAACTAGGATTCAGTTTAGCGCCTGAGACCTGTCCTTCGAGCAGAACGCGCCAATCTCGGAATATAACCCATGCCAAAGTGTAAAAACAGTAGAGTGGAATCGCAAAAAAATGCTGATAGCGAAATTTAGGAAACCATTTTGTATGTGCCGTAAATCTTAATGCGCCATTGGCTTCAACACCGACATCACTTCCACCGACATTGACATACTTATGATGAGTTTCAATGTGGCCTGTTTTCCAATTTAAATCCGAAGTTCCAAGAAGACTCATTGAGAAGCGATATAAAAAAGAATTCACCCAAGGCCGTGGTGACAAATTACCGTGAGAAGTCTCGTGCCCAACGTTGAGGGCGATTCCAGTTCCAAAAAAACTAAGCAGTACGCAGAACGCCAAAGTCAAAGCGACGGGCATCTGGGCAAAAACCAAACAAGACCAACTAGCAAAAAATCCAGTAAAGAAAAACGTCACTCTTAACCACATATTTAAATTGGCGTACCGAGTTTGGTTTTTCTCATGTAAGCGAGCAAAAACTCTTTTCTTTAGAATCCGAAAAAAATCTTCTTCTTGCCGGGTCGGTTCGGCGTATCTCAAATGCATCCATGCACTCCAAAAAATTTTATTCGGTGTCGTTTGTCGACTTTACGAAAGTCGATCTAGATTCTCTACAAATAAATTCTATTCCTATTGTAACTTGCTCACAAGAGTTTATACTTTTTGTATCTAAACACGGAGGAAAACCGATGCGCAAAGGACAAAATTTCGTCTACTTACTCGCAGCTTTTGCATTTCTTTTACTGGACTCACCGAAGGTCGAGGCGAAGAAGAAAAAGGAGTACGTTGAGCCACCATATATTGGCTTCGAAGGGCAATATTCATTTTCAATGCCGGGAGAGTTTTCAAAAACTTACTCGAACATCGACAAGCTCGACACCCAAGTTGCCGAAACGATCAAGATTGAGAAGACTCGCACACCCGCAAATGCGAGCGTGGCTTCAGAAGGCGGTATGAGCCCTGCTCTAAAAACACTTCGCAATAGATATCTTAATGATGTTAAAACAGGCGCCGATCTGGGTCGGCTCTTAAATGAAATGGATCGAAATTATGACAGCTACCCAGATGATGCAAAATTCTTTGCAGCCCGCCTAATGCCAGTACAGGCCTTTGAAGGTTTTGCCTGGAAGATGCTTCCTATCATCCGCCAGTCCCGTATGGCTCAGGAAGCCGCGGTGGGAATATTGAGAGGACTTTCTTCTCAGTTAAACATCCGTTTTCCTGATAATGAAAACGATGCCGTTTTTCAATACATGACTCAGCCTCAAGCCGGCGATGCCACAGCCTTTCATGGTAACTTCGCAAACTTAAATGTCCAGTTTGTACCTAAAGGTGACGATAAAGGCGAGCGTATCATGCAAATGTACATGTCACGCATGATGGTTGGGGATCCCGATAGTCCCGGAAAAATAACTCAGGCCATCAAGCGGATCGAAGCTCTAAACTTTTCTAACAATCCAATTGTGATGGACGCCAAAGTTCGCTTCGGCGACTCAATGATGGATAACAACTCCGATCCAAAGAGATTTCACTTTATAGGCGATGCCGAAAGATATGCAGTTCTTTCAAGAATGCACCGAAGAATGGCAACACTCTCGGTTCTTCTCGCATATGACTTCAATGGCTTTATCGAATACCGCCAGGAAATTGCTCACCATCTTGGCGTCGACATTGCTAAGAGCAAAGCAAAAGAAACTGCGGCGGATGCTTTGGGTGAAAGACTTGCGGCTCGTACAGGACTCAACCATGCATTTGAACTACAAGGGCTCACTCGCGAAAATCGCGTAGGGCCTAACGGAGTTATTAAGAGCTATCCGAATCTGTTTAAACTTCGCACGGATAGCCAGCGAGAGTACAAGGGAGAATTCAAAGCTCTTCAAGGCAAGGCTCTTCCGATCGGGAATATATACACGATTGCGGCTTACCACCATCTTGAAAGATCCGTGGATTTTATGAACGCAAGTTGGAAGCTTATGAACTCACCAGGGCATACATCTTCGAACATTCTTGAAGTTGAGTTCCTTGGCGCCCGAGACAAGGAAATCACTGAAGCACTCAAGGCGATGGCTGATATGACGCCCGCGGCGAGCGCGCCAACCGGTCGTTACGTTTTACATTCTGTTATCGAAAACAAAACTGTTGCTGTAGACCTCAGAAATTTCTTTTTCTATCCTCCACAAAATTTGCAGTCTTTACTGCCAAAATCTTTTGATAAAGGCGCGAACGGCGCAAATAAGAGTAACGCCATGGTTGTTACAACTATAAATGGCAAACAGACAGCTTATCGCGATCACACTCAAGGTCGCGCAACAGGTTGGGATCAAGCCGCATTCAAAAAGATTTTTCCTGACCTCGCAAATGGCTATCAGGTAGATGAAATTCAATAAATCTTGTTGAGCTCAAGAGG
>JBFWYS010000209.1:0-6669 GCA_050186175.1 Pseudobdellovibrionaceae bacterium | reverse complement strand
AGAGCCCGCGAATTGGTAACGCCCATCATCGCTACCATCGCAATTATCAAACTGAGAAACTTTAAAAACTTCTTTTCCATCAATTGCTATCAAATGCAAATCCGGGCCCCACGAGACATCGCAAGCATTTGATTTTTAACGATTTTTTTGACTTGTTATGAGACGTTCACAAATCTTCCTCAAGAGCTGTGAAATGTCTTTTCAGAGGGTCTCCGAGTCATTGAAAAATCTAGCTATATCGATAACTTACGTCGTTGTCATTTCAATATTGCCGTGACCCTTTTCGTCCTATAAAGTCCAAACCCGAATGGCGAACTCGGCAGTAATGGATTTGAATAAATCGAACACATTAAAAAAACGCTCGGATATTCATTGGGCCCGCAAGATCTGGCACATGGGAACAGTTCTCACGATGGCTTTGATTTACGGTTTGGCGCCCGAAAGTTTTTCTGTCGGTCTTCTCATTTTTTTCGGTCTGTTGTTTATCCCACTCGATCTTTTGCGTCAGAAAAAAGAAAAACTAAATCGCACTCTTGTGAGCCTCTTTCGCGGTGTGATTCGAGCTCACGAAGTTCATAAAATTGCTGGAACCACTTATCTTATTCTCGGAGTCTCAATTGTTCTTCTTTTTTTTCCAAAACCTATTGTTCTTCTGACCCTCTTGTTTTTAGCGATCGCTGATCCCATGGCGAGTTATTTTGGAATTCGCTTCGGAAAAGATAAAATCTTTGGCCACAAAAGCGTTCAAGGATTTGCCGCTGCCTTTGTGGCCTGTACGGTCATTTCATTTGCCTATTTTTATTGGAACAATTTGATGCTGGATCGAATTTATATTGTTGCGCTTTTAGCGGGTCTCTCGGGAGCTGTCGCAGAACTCGTTCCTATTGGCAAACTTGACGATAATTTAACTCTTCCAGTATTGAGTGCTTTGTTCTTATGGGTGATCTTTAGTCTTTTCGGAGGCCTTTCTGTTTACGTCTAAAAACGATCCTAAAAATGAAAAACATCTGTTCAGCCCTCTTGCTGACAAGTCAGGAATAATGGAACCGACGCAGACAAAACCAAAAAAATTGGCAATGCATATTTACGTGTTACCGAATTTAGTAACAACTCTGAATATGTTCTTCGGATTTTATGCCATCATCTTGGCGATCAAAGAACAATATGTATGGGCCGCTTACGCAATCGTAGCTGCCGCAGTTTTTGATTTGCTCGATGGGCGCCTTGCACGATTGACACGTTCAACAAGTAAGTTTGGTGCAGAGTATGATTCTCTTTGCGATTTGGTGAGTTTCGGTCTTGCTCCCGGAATTCTTTTGTTCCAATGGGCACTTGAACCTTTTGGTCGTATTGGTTGGTTAGCTGCATTTTTATACGCCGCTTGCGGCGCTTTGAGACTCGCAAGATTTAACGTACAAGCCAATGTCGTTGAGAAAGCTTATTTCCAAGGATTGCCAATTCCGATGGCTGCGGGAATCGTGGCGAGTTCTGTGCTTGCTTACAGTGATTTGCAAATTGAAGCGCAAAGAAACTGGGGTCTCTTGGCCATGACTCTACTTCTTGCCATTGTGATGGTGAGTACTTTTCGATATCGCAGTTTTAAAGATCTCGATCTTAAAGAGAGAATGCCGTTCCGTTATATTTTGTACGGAGTAGGTCTTATTGCCGTGATTGCATATTGGCCCGAAGTTATGCTTTTTGCATTGTTCATGACCTACGCTGTTTTGGGAGCTGTATTTGGAGTTCTCAGACTTGGCAAAAATCCAAAAGCAATTCGCAACAGCGCTTACAACCCAGCCTCGACACATGACCCGGACTTAGTTGAAGAGGACAGTGACGATGAAGACGACGATGACGAAACAGGTCCTCATGCAAAAGCTTAAAATCGGAGTGGTCGGCGCTACCGGAATGGTAGGCCAGACTTTTATGAATATTCTTGAAGAGAGAAAATTTCCCGTCGCTGAACTGCGACTTTTTGCAAGCGAAGCTTCGCTTGGAAAAAAGATTTCCTTCATGAACCGGCAAATTCCGCTGCAGGTTTTGAAACCGCAATGTTTTCAGGGACTAGATCTCGTTTTTTTCTCCTCTGGTGATGACATTAGTGAGGAATGGGCCCCAAAAGCTGTTGAAGACGGTGCGTTTGCGGTTGATAACTCAGCTGCGTTTCGAATGAATCCGAAAATTCACTTGGTCGTTCCTGAGGTGAATGGACATTTGTTAAAGCGCGGAATGGCTCCACAAATTATCGCCAATCCCAATTGCTCCACAATTCAGTTGGTCGTCGCGCTCAAACCCTTGCATGAACACTTCAAGGTGAAAGAAGTGAAGGCCGCGACTTATCAGGCGGTCAGCGGTGCTGGACTCGCAGGTGCTGAAGAACTTGAAAATCAAATCGCTGCTGGCAAAGGTCCTTTACCAACTCCAAAAACTTTTCCTCATGCCATTGCCTACAATTTAATTCCACAAATTGGTTCCTTCAACGACTTGGGTTTCTGCTCTGAGGAGTGGAAAATTATCAATGAAACCAAAAAAATTCTCGAGGCTCCTGAGATGCATGTGTCGGCATTTACAGTGCGCGTTCCGATTTTAAATGCGCACAGTGAAGCGGTTTGGATTACTTTTGATCGTATCGTGACACGCGATGAATTTATGACGGCTTTACGTTCGGGTGAGGGCATTGTTGTCGAAGATGATCCCAAAAACTCGGTCTACCCTACACCTAGAGCCAAATCTGGGGAAGATCCAGTGTATGTAGGACGCATTCACCGAGATCCAACTCAGCAGAATTTATGGCAAATGTGGGTTGTCTCGGACAATTTAAGAAAAGGGGCAGCTCTCAATGGCGTGCAGATTGCCGAGCGCCTATTTCTATGATCTGATTTTTGATATGCGAAATATCAAAAATAAATTAAATAGTTTTTCTCTCCGAGCGCTCTTTATTTCTCTTTTGATCATTTCTTGCGGAGCTTTTTCGCCGGTCTACGCTACCGTGACGGTTACAGCGATTGAAGGAGCGTCCAGTTCATCGGGAACCGAGACTCCGAATGTTTATGTGATTTATGGAGCTGCAATTGGCGACTCTTCTGAGACCGCCTGCAAAGAACTGCCGACACCTACTACGTTCTGTAATAACTGTGTCGGCTCTTCCATTTCCGGTTGCAGCGAAAGACGAATTCACCCCAAGCTTAATTTAAAGATTACCCTTAAGACAGATAAAAAAGACGCGCTCAAAAACGCGCAGGGACTTATACTTATCGGGAGCACACCCGTAGATACCTACAAACCTGCTGTCAGTGGTGACTTAGTCACTTTCGAAATTCCGTGGGAATTCATTTGCGACAAAATCGGAGCAACGGCCGATTGCAGTGAAACCAAAAAATCTGAAAATTTTAAGATTGGTTTCGATGCAGGCAGCGACAACACCCTGGATGATGAGTTAGCTTTTCAGTTTAAACTTGTAAAACCTGCGGACGACCTCGTTCACCAAGACTGCTTAAATACGACTCCCGAGAACATTCTTACTAACGAAGGACTTTGTAGTTTTCAAGTTTTTGCGGGTGATTCAAAATTTCAAATTACGAATACGGCGGCAAATGTAACGACCTATCCCTCGAGTGGGGTTGGCGACACGAATTGGAAAGCCGTCCGTTTTTATTATAAGGCATATGATCCTCCAACTACTGCGGCCCCTGATTTTTCAGATTTTGGACCCGGATCAGCGGGGGTCAAATATCAGACCCTAACACTTAAGGTCTCTGGAACTGGAACTTCAAAAGAAGTGTATATCGATGCCGGCGAAAATATTCTTGAGGACGACCTTGAAAATGGCAAATTCTATTGTGTGAGAGCCGCTAATGTCGATATGGCAGAAAATATTTATAAATTTAGTTCTGATGCCTTTCTCACAGAGAATAATGATTTAACAGCTGACCTGCCAATAGCTGAAAAAGAGTGGAGGTTCTGCGGAACTCCAGATGAAGTCGTGGGCCTTTTAAAAGATCAAAAATGTTTTATCGCCACAGCCACATATGGTTCTCCAATTGCCCCTCAAGTGAAGCTCCTAAGAGAATTTCGAAATAAATATTTACTGCCTTATTCATTTGGAAGAAAAGTTGTTCAATTTTATTACAAGCACTCTCCCCGAATTGCCTATTTTATCGAAGCTTCTCCCCTTTTAAAAACGATTTCATGGATTGCCCTAACTCCTGTGATCGGAGTCGTCGCTATTTGGATGTCGGATTATTTTTTCCTAGTTGTGCTTCTTTTGAGTGCGTTTATTGCTACAGCTTCTTGGGTTGTAATTTATAAGCCGAAAACGAGACTATTAAAATGATTAAAAAACTTCTTTTGTCTTTTTTGGCTCTTTCTCTTGGTGCAAATGCATTTGCGCAAGACGAAGAGTTTTCGGATGAAGCGGCTCTCCAAGAGGAGACTTCAGATCTCGATGGTCCCCCTAACGAAGCTCCGGTTCCAGAGTTGCAATCGACTCCTACACAATCGGCAGGAACTCCAAAGCCTCCGCCACCACCCAAAAAAAATACGAAATATATTCAGCATCCAAACGCAGCTAAAGGTCTCGTTAAAATAAAACGAGACGGTTCGTATATCTACCGAACTAAACGATCGCCTCAAGATCGAACCTTCTCGTTTCGTGGAGGCCAACTGCCTCCACCAGTTATTGTCGGTTATAAAGACATGACCTACGAAGACTATTACGGCGATAAACCGATGCCCGGATTTTTCTTCGACTACGAATGGATGCTGACTCAAAAAGTGGGAGACATCTCTATTCAAACTGGAATGGGCTTCTTTACTGTCACAGCCCAAGGCCGCTTTAAAAAAGACCTTAGTCGAGAATCGATCGAAAAGTTTACTCTATTTACAGTTCCTCTCACCTTAGGACTGGTTTACAGAATGAATTACTGGAATCGACAATTTATCGTTCCCTATTTTTCGGGCGGTGGCCAGTACATCGGGCTCCTTGAACTTCGTGACGACAATAAGAAATACTATGCTGCCGGCTCTGCCGGATTTACGGGTGCCGCAGGACTTTTGTTAAATATCTCGCGCTGGGGAGAACGAACCGCGTTTACTTTAGATTCTGAATATGGAGTGAACGATATTTGGCTCTCTCTTGAGGCGAAGAGAATCCAAAGTGTAAAAAAAGAGATGGATTTTTCATCTAATGTTTTCTCTCTTGGTTTTACTGTCGATATGTAATACGACCTCGACATTGTGTACGTAGCAACTCCTCCCCCAAATCATTTTCGAGTTCGACTTTTAGTTTCTTATGACGGAACCGATTTCTGTGGTTGGCAAAGACAGTCCGGCCAAATTCCAAGCATTCAGGAGGCCCTCGAATCCGCGCTTTCGAAAGTTTACAACTGCCCTATTTCAGTTTCGGGAGCGGGTCGAACAGATGCAGGCGTTCATGCCTTAGGGCAAGTCGCCCACTTTGACGCGCCAAAGCATATGCCAATCGATCTTCCATGGGCTTTAAGAGCACATCTTCCTCCAAGTGTTACTATCAAAGAGGCTTGGATGGCCCCCCCTGAATTTCATGCAACTTTGTCAGCGAGTCATAAAAACTACCGCTATTTAATTTACAATTCTCCTCGTCCCAATCCCTTACTCGCTCGATACAGTTTTTGGGTCCGAGACCCCCTCGATATTAAAAATTTGAACGAAATCGCCTCCCATGTCCTAGGAACCCACGACTTTAAAAGCTTTCAGTCCTCTGGGACGCAGGTAAAGACGACAACGCGCGCCATTTATCGGGCAGAATGGAAGAGGGTTTTCCACTCTAATTTGATCCTTTTTTCAGTCACCGGAAGTGGGTTCTTAAAGCAGATGGTTCGAAATCTCGTGGGAACAATGGTCGACCTTTCTCGAAATCAAAGAGACCCCATCGAGATGAGGCAAATTTTGGAGGCTTTGGATCGCCGAAAAGCCGGGTCCACAGCGCCTGCCCAGGGGCTTTTTATGCGCAAAGTTTATTATCCCCCGGACCTTGACAGGCAGTGCCGGAAATTCTACAACGACAAATCTTGATCGAATGAATTCATCCCTTTAAAAGGGTCTGAATTAAATGACATCTCCCTTTGGGAGAATATAGAGAATGCTTAAAGGAACGGCTATGCAAACGAAATATGTAAGAACAGAAGACGCCGAAAGAAATTGGTGGATCATCGATGCTTCGGGATTAACTTTGGGCCGCATGGCAACTCAAGTTGCTGATATTTTGCGCGGAAAAAACAAACCCAGCTTCACACCAAGTGCTGACGTAGGTGATTTTGTTATCGTTTTGAACTCTGACAAAATTAAAGTGACTGGTGATAAGTTAAATTCAAAAAAATACTACCGTCACAGCCGTTTCTTCGGATCTCTCAAAGAAAAATCTCGCGCAGAAAAAATGACTGAGGATTCAACATTCGTAATCACGGAAGCTGTTCGTGGAATGCTTCCGACAAATCGCAGCTTGTCGCGTGATGTTCTCGGAAAATTAAAGGTCTACACTGGAACTGACCACCCACACGCAGCTCAAAAACCTCAAACTATGACTTTGAAATACTAAGGAACACATAACTGGCAGCAGAAAAATTTTTCTACGCAACAGGAAGAAGAAAAACAAGTTCAGCAAGAGTTTTCTTGCGCCCTGGAACTGGTAAA
>JBFWYS010000208.1:0-6670 GCA_050186175.1 Pseudobdellovibrionaceae bacterium | reverse complement strand
CTGAGTCGAGATCTTTGTCGTAAGCAGAACCGCCTTCTTTTCCGTCTTTGCCTAGACTTTTAAGAACGAAGCCTGATGCATCAGCTGAATAAACATAGTCTTTGTTCCAAGCATCTTTAGGAACTTTTTTAATATAGGGATCTGGTCCCCAGTTTGGGCACTCATCGCCAGCCGCTGTGACGAGTCCTTCGATTGAAGACGGAAAAGCGCCGCAATCAATATTGTAACGATTGAGAGCATCGATCAAACGAGCCATCTCAATTTGAGTTTCTTTGACCCGCGCTTTATCCATTTGACCGGTGACTTGAGGAAGAAGAACCGCCATCAAACCACCGATGATCGCTAGAACGATCATGATTTCGACGAGAGTCATACCACGGTTGTTGTAAATTCTACGGTTGGCAATTTGAGCACGCATCATGAATGAGGCCTCCTAAAAATCAGGGTCATATTATTTCTTGTTCACCTTTTCAGGCGATTTTTTGTTTGTCATCTCAACTAAAAAGATGACATCGCAGAATAGTTTAACTTGGTCGGAGGCTTACTTGCCAGCTAAATTTGTCATTTCAAACATTGGAACCATGATGGCGAAAACGATCACGGCAATGACCATCCCCATAATGACAGTGACGACGGGCCCCATCATTGAAGTAACGCCATCCAGTTTAGCTTTGACTTGAAAGTCATAGGCCTCAGAGACTTTTGTGAGCATATTTTCAAGATCACCCGTTTTTTCTCCGACCTTGACCATGTGAACAACGAGAGGAGGAAATTGACCTGATTTAGCCATAGGTCCTGCGATCGATTCTCCCTCGGAAATGTTACCTCGCGCATCATCGATCGCCATGGCGATCACGTTGTTATCAACAACGTTTCGAACGATGTCGAGTGCATGAAGCATAGGTACACCACCAAGAAGCAAAGTTCCAAGCGTACGAGTGAAACGAGCCACCGCAACCATTCGCACAATCGGTCCTGCGTAGGGAAGTCTTAATGAAATTGCATCCCATTGTTTTTTTCCGCTTTCTGTTTTTTTCCAGTTAGAAAACAATAAGAAGGCGCCGATCATCGATCCCAAAATCAAATACCAATAGTTCACGAGAAAACCAGAGAAATCGATAATCATGATGGAATACCAGGGAAGCTTAAGCTCAGGCGCCGATTCGAAAACCGCAACCATTTTTGGGATGATGAACACGAACATGAACATCAAAATACCAAAAGTGACGATTAACATAATAATTGGATAGGTGAGTGCACTTTTTACTTTTTGACGAAGTTCATTTTGCGCTTCAGTGAATTCCGCAAGACGCATTAAGATCACGTCTAAGTTTCCGGCGGCTTCTCCCGCTTCTGCCATTGAAATATAGATCTTACTGAAGATCTTTGGATATTTTGAAAGGGCCTTGTTAAAAGTACTTCCTTCGTTGACCATGTTTTTGCAATCGGCAAGAGCTTCGGCCAGACTCGGATTTTCTACTTGTTCTGAAAGTGCACTGAGTGTATCCACGAGAGGAATATTAGCTTTAATCAAAGTTGCCATCTGCCTTGTCATCATGGCGATGTCGTTCACAGTGACGCTGCCACCTTGAGTGGAAGACTTGCCTTTACTTTTTTTTGCTGCCGCTTTAGTTTTGTCTTTGAGATCAACGACGAAAATGCCATCTTTTTTGAGTTTGGCTCGAGCCGCACGCAAGTTCTCAGCATCGAGAACTCCTTTGACGTTTTTTCCGGTCCTGTTCAGACCGCGATACTCATAAATAGGCATAAACTAATCCTACAGGTCGACCTGCGTATTAGAAAGAACTTCTTCGATTGTTGTAAGACCATTGAGCACTTTTTGGATTCCGTGATCACGAAACGTCAGCATTCCGTTCGCGAGAGCCGCTTTCTTGATCGCGTTACCGTCTTTTCGCTGCATCACAAGAGAGCGAATCTCGTCGTTGACGACCAAAAGCTCCATAATAAGAGTCCGACCCAAATAACCTTTTTGGTTGCAAATATTGCAACCCACCGCTTTGTGAATATTCGATTTGGCAACCTGATCTCGAGTGAGGCCTAACGATTGGAGTTCAAAATCTGTGGCCGTATGAGGTGCTTTGCAGTGAGGACACAAAATACGTACGAGACGTTGCGACATCACTCCCAAAATTGAAGTGGCAATCAAAAACGGCTCACAGCCGATATCAATCATACGCGGGAAGGCTCCAGCAGCATCATTCGTGTGAAGTGTCGAGAAAACCAAGTGACCTGTCAACGAGGCGTTGATTGCAAGTTCGGCTGTTTCCAAGTCACGAATCTCTCCAACCATAATAATTTCTGGATCTTGACGGAGAATGGCTCGGAGGCCCGCTCCAAAGGTGAGGCCGATCTTGGCATTCACTTGAATCTGTCCTACACCGTGAACCCGTTGCTCCACGGGGTCTTCAACGGTGATGATTGATCTTTCAACGCTGTTGAGGCGGATGAGAGAAGCATAAAGAGTTGTCGACTTACCGGATCCCGTTGGGCCGGTGATTAACATAATTCCATAGGTTCTTTGGATGAGTTCATCCCATTTTTCAAGAGCGGCCTGATTGATTCCCAATTGCTCAAGTTCTAAGATGACATTCGATCGATCTTGAAGACGCATGACGATTCTCTCGCCGTGAGCCGTCGGAACAGTCGAGAAACGCACATCGATATCTTTTCCTCCGAGTTTGAGCGGAATACGCCCGTCTTGAGGCAAACGTTTTTCGGCAATATTAAGATTCGCCATAACTTTAAGACGGGAGGTGATGGCGTTCTGCAATTTTTTTGGTGGTTTAAAGACATCGTACAAAAGACCGTCGATACGGAATCTCACCATCATATCCTTTTCATAGGGCTCTATGTGAATATCGGATGCCTTTTCTTTTACGCCTCGAAACATCAGAGAGTTCACAAGTTTGATCACTGGGGCATCGTCGTCTCCTGCTTCCAAGAGATCGATGATGCCGTCCTCGAGGTCGTACTCTTCGCCTTCGATATCATCGAGACCCGAGAGGTTCGCTGTTGATTTTTCGTACACTCGATTGATCGCATCTTGAATTCGAGTCGAGGTCGTCACCAAGGGACGGACTTTTTTTCCGTAGATCACGCGCAAATCGTCTAAAGATTTGAAGTTGAGAGGGTTGCTCGTCAAAACCAGCACGGTTTCACTATCTTCTTTATAGGGAAGGATGTAATGAGATTTTGCGTAATTGATCGGAATATCGCGAACTAAATCCGTGGGGATATCATTAATGGGAATATCTTTGATAAAGTCCAAACCCATCTGCTTACAAAGATCCGAAACAAGTTCATCTCCGTTTGTATAATTTTTTGCCGAGAGAATTTGCAAAACCGTATCAGCAGATCCCAGAGCCGGGGCCACCATTAAAGTTCTCAGCTGATCATGGCTGAGGCTGGTGCTTTTTAAGAGAAGTGTTTCAATGTCCAACGTCATTGAACTTCAGCTCCATCGAGTTCCGCATCTATTGGATCCGTTGATTCTTCGATCGTCGGTTCAGGTGTTTCTTCGGGCGTAGACGGTGGCGTTATAGATTCAATTTTTCCCGAATCGATAGGGCTTGCTTCAGCACGGCGAGGAAGCATGTCGACTTTTTTACCGTAAGGATCACGGCCGCCGCCATTTTTAATGAAATCAAGACGTTCATCCAATTTTCTTCCTAACAAATCGTGGCCATCCGTCACGGTACGAATAATTTTAGGAGTTAAAAAGACGAGCAGGTTGATCTTTTCTTTACGAACCAAGCGGGATGAGAACAGCCAACCGAGAATTGGGATATCTCCAAGAATGGGAACCTTAGTTTGCGCTTCGAGTTCTTCGTCTTTAATCAATCCACCGAGAACCGCGGTGTCTTTATCGTTAACGACGATATTTGTTTCTAAATTTCGTGTTGAGAAGGTCGGTTTATTTTCTCCGCCGGGAATTGACTTTTGTGAAAGGGATTTAATTTTCTGGTTGATCTCCATTCGAATGCTGTCGCTTGACGGGGAAATAAAAGGTTTAATTTTTAATGTTAAGTTGGCGTCTTCATAGTTCGTTGCGCCTTGGGTTGTAACGCCGTTCGCAGTCGATGTTGTCGATCCTGTCGGAACGCGATCTCCGACCTCGATCAATGCAGATTCGTTATCAAGCGCCATAATTTGGGGAGTCGAAAGGATGTTGGTTCTTCCAATTGTGCTTAAAAAATTCAAGAAGCCAATGAGGCTTGGGACTTCAACGTCTTTTCCTCCTAGGCTCATTTTTACTTTTTTACCTTGGCCAAATCCAAGAATCGCTCCTGAGCTACCAGTGGGGCCTAACATAGCTTCCAGTGATGGAAATGGGCTGCCATAGCCGTTAAACCCTGCTTTTGCTTGTCCGCCATCGCCATCATATTTAAAATATCCAGCGGCGCGCAAATCTCCATCAGATAAAACCATTTCCATAATCACCGCTTCAACATACACCTGATCTCTTGGAATATCGATCTTTGACAAAAGATTTAAAACTGTCTCGTAATCCTGTTTACTTGCAGTTACGATTAAAGCATTTGTAGTTTTATCGGCCGTGACCTTAACATCGCCTCCAAAAATTTCGTTTTGGGATTGAGATGGCGCCGAGCTATTGCTTCCACCGCCGAAGCCGCCACCAAAACCACCGCCGAAGCCGCCTCCGCCGAAACCTCCGCTTCCTCCTCCAGTGCCGGGACGACTTTGAGTTTCTTTTGCAATGCCTGTAAGAGTTTGGGCGATTTTCTCGGCGTCACCATGCTTTACATAATAAACCCAAACACCGCCAGCTTCACCGGGTTGAAGTCTGAAATCCAATTGTTTAACGAGTTTGCGAACTCTCTCGATACCAGGTTTGTTTCCAACGATGATCAAGGCATTTGTTCTGTCGTCAGGAATAACCATGAACGAAGCTGTTGAAGATCCGCCTGTGCGACTGGCATTGGCTCCGCCTCCAGAAAATCGTGGAACACCTGACTGAATCGCCCCACCTCTTCCGCCTCGACCTGCGGCTGTGCCGCCTTGTCCTCGGTTTACGATTTGGTCGATCAAGTCAGCTAAGTCTTTTGCTTTTGCGTATTTTACCGGAAGAACTTCGAGCTGCTCTTCGAATCCAGGAACATCAAGCTGTTGAATAATTCTCATAACCCGTTCAATGTTTGAACCGTAGTCAGAGAGGATAATTGAATTCGTCGCCGGGTAAACTGACATCTCACCGTCTTTTGATGGGAGAATACGCAGGTCACGGTTCACTTGCTCGGCACTAATGTGTTTTAAGTGAATAATTCGAGTGATCATTTGATCTGAATTCGGAAAGTAGTCTCCAGAATACGCTTCGATCGAATCTCTTTGCGCATTTCGCGAACCTTTTACTTTTAGAAACTTTCCGCTTGGAACGACAGTGAAGCCGTTGATTGCAAGAGCTGACAGGAAAGCCCGATAGGCTTCTGCAACGGTAATACGCGATGGAGCGACGATTGTGATTTTTCCCCGCACAGCCGGATCGATGATAAAGTTTTTACCCGTAAGTTCTCCGATGGCTTTGATCACATCTGTGATTTCGGCGTTTGGAAAGTCGAAAGACTCGATCAGCTCAGGAAAATTTTCGTCTGTGATGTCTTCTGAAGAGGCCTGATTGAATTTTTCTTTTTTAGATTTACTGAGGAGTCCCTCGTCCTTTTTGTTTCCGCCACTAGAAGAAGCGGGTGCGCCACTAGATCCTGAGTCTCCGTCCATTGGAGGAGGAGGAACGTCGAAATCGAATTGTGCAAGAGACTGCGGAGGAGTGACCAGGCTCAGAGCCAAAATCGAAGAGAGAAGTGGTTTATGTAATTTCATATGGGTGTTCCCCTTTTAATTATTTTACAGTGAAGTCACTATTTTGCTTCGTTCCGCCGCGTTCAAATCCGATTGAAACATTAGATGAGTTTTTCAATGCGTTGTACATTTCGAGAGCTTGTTGTGGACTCTTGATTTCCTGTCCGTTAACAGAAGATATGCAATCCATTCTCTGCACGCCGAATTTCTCGTAAATACTGCCTGGCGCAAGATCGAGGATTCTGAAACATCGGATCTCCCCGGTGTTAGGATCGCGATCCGGAACGGCGCGAGCCTGCTGTAAGATTTCATTTAGGTTATTTGTGTATTTAAGCAGATCAGATCTCTTAATTTCATATTTGTTTGGTGCCGTTTGGATAACATCGCTCGCGGCTTTGGCAGTCGGAGTTTCAACGGGCCCCGCTTTGAAGCTGATTTTGCTGGTCGACTTCATCTCGATATACTCAAGGCGATTGTTGTTAAGATTTCTGAAAATAACTTTTTCTCTTTCGACTTTTTCGAGTTTTGCTATGTTGTCGATTTCAGAACCCACAGAAAAAGCCTGAACCAGGTTTTTTCCTTTAAGTTCGATCGTCGCAATAGATTTGTCTGGAACTGCAAAAACAATTGTTCCAATCAAGTTGAGAGGAAGAGACGAAAGAACCGGCACATCTTCTTGTTCAGTTTTGTCGCTCCCTTGAGCCTGAAGAGCGGGTGGCATAATTCCATCAGCATTAAAAATGTCTCGCGAAGTCATCGGATTGTAGGTTCCGGGAGGAACACGTGTTGAAGCGAGCGGAGCGGCCGTTTTGTTTGGGGGAGCTTCTTTCGGCAA
>JBFWYS010000207.1:0-6671 GCA_050186175.1 Pseudobdellovibrionaceae bacterium | reverse complement strand
CATATAGTATTTCTTTTTTCATGGATGACTCCTCTTCTCGTTAAGCATTAGTATTTTCGCAAACTTACTATTACTTATGAGTTAACCAGCACTCGGAAAAGGGAGGGCGGGTCATCCATATCTTCTTATTTTATCTCTGTCATCAACAGTTGGATTCGCTGAAATGGGCACCTTCGGCATTGCTAAAAAAAGTGATATTCAAAAATTCCAAGCTAAGAGAGAGATCATTGAAATTGCCAGCACTATTGCGTTTGGTGTATTGGACCCTTGTACCTTCGGTGAGGGGCCATTAGAATTTATGAGAATGGCCTTTCTAAAAGAATTGCGTCCTGGCAGTCAGAATCAAATTGATTTGAATATAGCCAAAGCTATAGATATTATCGATGCTTGTTCTAAAAAGTGAAGTTTTAGAACTCTCTTAGGGAGACACAATTGGCATCTGAGTTTATCTACAAAACAATCGAACCTTGTGCGGAGCTCGAACCTTTTGTGGAATGTTTTTGGTTGCTGGCTGCTCCCCACGACTCAAACCAAGAGCCCAGAAATGAAATTGTCCTCCCCGACGGAAAAACAGAACTCATCGTTCATTTTGGGGAAGATTTTTGCAAATTAGAAAAATTCGAAAATAAAAATCGCTTCGTGCGCCAGGCGCGCGTTTTGATGTCGGGCCAAATCACTGAACATATTGTTTTACGGCCCATGGGAGAAGTTGGAGTTCTCGCGGCTCGCTTTAAACCCGCTGGAGCAGCGCGCTTTTTCTCTTTACCTTATGAAGAAATTGTTGATCAGGTTGTTGATCTCTCTTTGCACGACAATAAAACTTCTGACGAACTCCATACGCAAGTGGCAAAACTTGCCTCCCATGATGAACGGCTCAATTTTATGCAGGACTTTTTAAAATGTCGCCTGATCGAAGAATCTCAAGAAGATATCTACGTCAGGCAAGCGTGCCGTTACATTATGCAATCTGAAGGTGAGTATTCCGTCGCTGAGCTAGTTAAACTGATTGGTTTCAGCGAACGCCAACTTGAAAGAAAGTTCAAAAAGCAGGTTGGACTCAGCCCTAAAATGCTTTCGCGAATCGTTCGGTTTCAAAAGATTCTGCGCATGGCTCAGGGCGAAAAAAGCCTGACCTTGGTCGACGCGGCCGTTTCCTGCGGTTACTACGATCAATCGCATTTCATTCGTGATTTCACTAAGTTCTCGGGCGATAGCCCCTTAAAATATCTGACCTCAGAACACCCGATGTCTGATCACTTTACGAGTCCAGGACCGACAAAAAAATAGAATGTCGGATTTTTACAATAGAAAAAATTGAGAATCGACGAATCTATGTTTGTAGCGATGATGAACATCGCGAACAAAACAAGAAACAAATACTTTTTAAGGAGTTGTCTATGCGTCAACAAGGGATTCTTTTGTCTTTATTTTTAGTTCTAGTGTCAACAAACGTTTTTGCTCAAAAAAATTCAAATCAAAACACAAAGGAGAATGAGATGAATTACGAGATCGTCGTTAAAGAAACAAGTGCGCAACCTGCCTTGGTTATCAAAGGTAAAGTGAATGTGGAAGAAGTCGGCGAAGCGATCGGCGGAATTCTTGGAAAAATTGGAGCGTATCTTGAAACGAATCATATCAACCCAACTGGGGCGCCATTCACTCGCATTCTAAATTTTGAGAACGGAATTTTTGAATTCGAAGCGGGATTTCCAGTCTCTAAAAAAATGATGGGCTACGGAGAAATCATGGCGACAGAACTTCCAAAAACAAAAGTCGCAACGACGATTCACACGGGCGGACAAGACAAAAGCGAAGAGGCTTATAAAGCCCTTCATATTTGGATGAAGAAAAACAACATCCAAGAAGCCGGAGCCCCATGGGAAGTTTACGACTCAGAATCTAAAATGGAAATCTTCTATCCGATACTCTAAAAGGTGCCAGGCCCTGTTTGGATAGGCGGTGCATCCCAAAACAGGGAGCGCACTGCCTCTTGCTTCCTTCAAATATATCCAGTGGTTACGATGTCCACCATTTCATTTCGAAAACTTCTATTCACGAATGTGAGCCCAGATTATTTGGGAGCAAGCCGATAAATTACTTGTCAGATTAATATAATGTTCACAAAGGTGAAGATATGAAAACGAGTAATCTTAAAAAAAGCAGAGTGATGGCCGGTACTTTGACGTCGCTATTATGTCTTGTTTTCGCTGGATGCTCGAATAAGCTCCAAGCGGTAAAACAACAGACCATCGCTCAAAGTAAAGTGTTTGGTGATACGACAGTTGTTCGAGGGTTTGGCTCTGACGGAGGATCCGTCGCTACAGGAGCTGGAGCAGATGGCGGACTTGTCATCGTCAGCAGTAATCAAAATAACTCTGCGCCGGTAAATAACAGCAGCAACAATACGGGCTCCGGCAGTGATTCCGGAGCAAACTCTTCAGTTGCTGGATCTGGAAGTGATTCCGGAGCAGACTCTTCAACCTCTAGTCAAAATTCTTCAACGGTTCGAAGAACTCGTGGACAGGGGGCTGATGGAGGCTCAACCACTGGAACCAATCCGGTTCAGACAGTTGTTAATACTGATTACAACGGGACAGGTTCAGACGGCGGGGGAGCTAGTACTCAAGTCACTGCACCTGTGGGATCTGACGGCGGAACTTCGGCACCTCCACCGGTTGTGACTTCTCCGAGACCACAAGTGGTGGCTCCTATTACGAACGGACGTTACAACGTTCA
Source organism: Pseudobdellovibrionaceae bacterium (assembly GCA_050186175.1). Lineage (GTDB taxonomy): Bacteria > Bdellovibrionota > Bdellovibrionia > Bdellovibrionales > Bdellovibrionaceae > JBFWYS01. The sequence continues at coordinate 3,935 of JBFWYS010000207.1, read as the reverse complement.
TTTGGTCTGCTCATCGGGACTTGGCTATTCAATAAATTTGAGTAAAGCAGATTCAGCAACTGTGAGAATAAAAGATCAGGGAACTGGAAACAGCTGTCAACTGGCGGGCGATCAAAAGGCCACTCTCAAGACTGGCTCTCTTGATCTCACGGCTTGTTTTCAAGAATTGCGGTCGGTTCAGGGCTTGTATACGATCACAGTAACAGATTCTATGGGAAGATCTCTTATGTATGATGAGAACCCTACAATCAGTTCCGATCTTGACAACCGCGCTGTAGGAATTACGCAAATTATCGCCGTTGTTGCCGACATCAATCATGACTATACCCCAGAAGAAAACCTTACCAACCACGGAGTGACTGATCTTCCAGACCCAAGTATCAATTGCTCCTACAATGCCTCTCCACTTGTCATCAATTTTACAGAAGCTGGACAATATGACCCAGGCCTTCTCTTGATAGATCCAATGTACGGAATTATGTTTGATATTTTAGGAAAAAATGCGGACCCTTTCCCGCACGCAAAACAAAAGATTTCTTGGCCACGAAATAGCAACTACATGTTCTTGGCCGTAAAGGGACCCAATGGCAAAATCGAAGGTGTCGACCAGTTATTCGGCGACAACACTTTTGGACCGGACGGTCAATTTGCTAAACATGGATTTGCAGCTCTAGCTAAGCATGATGACAATGGTGATAAATACATCGATGCGAAAGACAGAATCTTTTCACAACTCGTTGTCTGGTCAGATCGCAATAGAAATGCTGTTTCCGGCGAAAGAGAAATGCGATCGCTTGAATCAATGGGAGTCGAGCGCATAGATTTACTCTTCGACCCGAACTACTACGACCGAGATATCTATGGAAATGAATCTAAATATAAATCGATCGTCATTATGAAAGACGGTTCAAACAGACTTCTTTTCGATCTTTGGTTCCGAGCGGAAAAATAAGAACAACTAAAAAGGTGCCAGCTGGCACCTTTTTAAGCCTCGAGCCGCTTCAACAGTTTTCCGTAAATTCCGTCAAAGCCGCCATTACTCATGATAAGAATGAGGTCCCCTTTTTTAGAGTTGTCACCTAGATAAGAAACAATCTCATCGGCTGTATCAAAATTCTTTGCGTTTTTATTCTTAGCCTTCAGATCCGCCACGAGTTCCGCAGATGAAAATCGATTTTCAGTATCGATCTTAGTTTGGTCGAATGCATTGGCAAGGCAGATATACTCGGCGCCTTCGAAGGCTTCTGCGTAATCTTTTTGAAAAACTTTTCTTCGTGAAGTTGCAGATCGCGGTTCAAAAACGGCAAATAAATTCCGTTGCGGATATTGTTTCTTAACTCCCTTAATAGTTTCACGCACCGCTGTTGGGTGATGTGCGAAATCTTCGATTACGAGAATTCCTTTAGGCTCCCCCAAAATTTCCTGTCTTCTTTTTACGCCTTGGAATGTTTTGAGGGCTTCGGTCACTTTATCCATCGGCCAACCAGATTGCTCAGCTAAGCCGATAACTGCAGTCGCATTTAACAGATTATAGTCACCTGACATATGAATCTCGAAAGGTCCCATTTTTTCACCTTTTGGAGATTGAACGTAGAATTTTTGTTTGATGTCTTGAGAAATTAACTCCGCTCTGTAATCGCCAGATTTAATTCCATATGAAAATCTTTTCTTCGCTTTGCACTCGGCACCAAGCGCCGCTACATTTTTGTCCTCGCCCCAATAAATCAAAGTTCCATTTTCTGGAATCAAAGTCATCAAACGCCGGAACGCTGACTTTACCGCATCAAAATCTTTGTAAATATCTGCATGATCAAACTCACACGAAGTAAAGATCACATGCTTCGGGCGATAGTGAACAAATTTTGGAACTTTATCGAAGTAGGCTGTATCGTACTCATCCCCTTCGATCACAAAGTGATTTGCTCCCGGATTGCGGAATGAGAAATCGTAATTTTTTGGAATTCCACCAATTAAAAATCCTGGCTTAAGCCCGACAACATCTGTCGTCCATGCCATCATACTTGTAGTTGTTGTTTTACCGTGAGTTCCCGCTATTACGATTGATTCTCTTTGGTCGATTACAAACTCACCCAAGGCCTGCGGCAAGGAAGTATACGGAAGACCCAGACGTGCGCACTCTTCAGCTTCAGGATTATTTTTTGAAATCACGTTTCCGATAATTACAAAATCAGGTTTCGGAGTGAGATTACTGGCCTGATAACCTTTTTGAATTGTGATTCCTAGCTTTTCCAATTGTGTGGACATTGGGGGATAGGGATTTTGATCGCTGCCTGTGATTTTAAAACCGCGATCTTTTAAAAGCCCCGCAAGCGAGGCCATTGCTGTTCCGCAGATTCCCATCAAATGAACATGCTGTCCTTTTTTTAAATCTTTTAAAGAGGTCATTACTTCTCCAAAGCTTCTACGACCAAATTGTGCAAGGAGGGTCGCATTTTTGCAAATTCGTTTGTTTCTCTTCCATACCAAGTTCGATTGCTAACAATTGTAATGAGCAAATCTCTTTTAGGATCATACCAAAGCGAGGTTCCCGTAAACCCGAGGTGCCCAAAAGAATCGAGGGAAAAATACTTCCCACAGCTTGCGGATCCTTTTGTAGGCTTCATAAATCCGTAACCCCAGTCCCCGACTGATTGCGGAATAGCCCGTTTTGTAAAAAGACGAATCGTTTTTTTGTCCGCGAGAAATTTATTTTTGCCTAGGAAAGAATTCCTAAGAACGAGTCCGAACTCAGACAAATCTTCGATTCCTCCAAAAAGCCCCGCATGAACAGAAACTCCCCCCAGAGCCCAAGTGTTGTCGTCATTCACTTCACCCTGGATTTTCTTTTTTCTCCACAGACCTTTTTCAGTCGGCGCGTATTTTGATTTTTTATGTTGGAGCTTATTCTCAACATTAAAATGCAAGCCCGCTGGAAGCTTCCGTTTACCCTGAAGCTTTAACCATAAGTCATAAAAATTTTCCGAGCGAATCTCACGCATCACTAAACCCATCGTAATGTAACCGACGTCTGAGTATATAGCCTTACCAAAATGCTCAAGCTTTTGATCACGTATCTCATGGATCAACTCTTGCCACCGAGCCGCACCCTTCGGCTCCTTAATTAGATTTTTATAAAAGGGCCTCCACCAGACCAAGCCTGACGTGTGACTTAGCAAATGACCCACTTTTACTTTTTTGTGAATGAACCAAGGAAGGATCTCCTTTACGGGAGTTTGTAAGAGTTTTTTATTGTCTTCAAACACATCCATCGCAAGAGAGGCACCAAAAATAATTTTGGTGACACTTGCAAGATCGTAAATGTCATAGGTCTTTCCCAAATCTAGGGAACATTTCTTTTTCCCATTTAGATAAGCCTCAAGTTTGAGACCCGGAGTTGTATTTAGAACTCCCGCATCTAAAATATTCTGAGAAAGCCTTTTTTCAGAAATCATTATTTGATTCCTGACTCAATTTTTAAAACACAGTTCGACGACAGAGAAAGATGCGCCTGGGTGCCTATAGGTACGGGCCTTTGCACTTCCGAGTGTCCGCTTGGCAAACGATCTAGAACAGGGATCTTGATCTTATCCGCAAATCTTTTCATTGCCGGAAGCACGAGATCTTTACCGTCACTTTCGTGTGCGGGCATCATATCACCAAAAATAACGGCTCTACAGTTTTTGTACCAGCCCGCTTGATCGAAGTGCTCGAGAATACGATCAACTCGATATCCGCGTTCTCCTATTTCCTCTAGAAAAAGAATAAATGGTTTTTTAATATTTGGAGCAAAATCTGTCCCGATCAAGGACTGTAACGTAACCATATTTCCGCCCCAAAGAGGAGCATTGATGTTTTTTCTGACTCTCGCAGCCTTGTTCATCGGACGAAGTTTTTGAAATGTAACCTCAGGCGTATTGCCGGTAATCAAATCCAAA
>JBFWYS010000206.1:0-6679 GCA_050186175.1 Pseudobdellovibrionaceae bacterium | reverse complement strand
GATCGATCGAGGCGTGATCACTTTTGTTGATAAAGCGAAAAAAGCCGAAGAAGCAGGTGCGATTGCTGCGATCATCGTTAACAATCAGGCGGGTGAACCGTTTGGAATGGGTGGCAGCGGATCAACTGAAATTCCAGCGGTTATGATTTCTCAGGCTGATGGTGAAGTCCTTAAAGAAGAAATGAAAAAGACGGCGGTTCGTGGTGACCTTAAATCTGGAAAAACAGTTTTCAGACCTGAGTTGATGGACACCTTGACAAGCTTTTCCTCTAAAGGACCTCGTTCAATTGACTCTCACATTAAGCCAGAGGTCGCGGCTCCTGGAATGATGATTGTGTCTGCAGAGATGGGCGGCGGAAAAGCAGGCGTTAAACTTTCTGGAACTTCAATGGCGACTCCACACGTTGCGGGTGTTGCTGCTCTTCTTCGTCAAAAGGAACCAAACTTAACAGCTGATCAGGTGAAGTCTCGAATTGTGGGATCCACTCTTACAATTAAAGATGAAAAGGGTGTTCGTTACCCAGTTTCAAGACAGGGTGCAGGACGTGTCGACGTGATGAGAGTTTTGACTGCAGGAGTTCAGGCGATGCCTGCAACTGTCTCCTTGGGTGAGGTTTCAATTGAAACTCGTAAGAAGATGCGGCAGTCCTTTGCAATTCAAAATAATACAGCTGAAGAAATGGTTTTAGATCTATCGGCTCAAACGGTCGAGGGACTTCAGGTTCAAGTTCCTCAGTCGGTGAAGGTCAAAGCAAATTCTTCAGAGACAATTACATTAGATATTTCGATTCAAGCAAAAGCCGACAACAACTCGGTTAAGGAGTTGGACGGATGGGTTTTTGTGAAAAAACAAAATCAAGAAGTATCACGCATTCCTCTTTTGGCTGTTGTGAAAAGAATTTCTAAAGTTTCCGCTGAAAAACTCACGATCCATTCTTCTGGTGAAGAAGATTCTGATGGGAGTCTTGTGACATTGAGCTTGAAAAACTCAAGTGCGCATGCTGGAGACGCCTACCTCTTTAACTTGATAGGTAAGGACGGAAGAAAAGTAAATTTGACTCCGGCAGAGTCGCACTTGGATACTTCTTGTGACCTAGAATCGGCAGGATACCGCCTGATTGTAAAATCAGGAGTTCCAACTCTTCAGGTTGCATTTAAGCTGTACAATGCCCTGACGAGATGGAGCACATGTCAGCTTACCGCTTTAGTCGATGCGGACGGTGACGGAATTGCCGAACAAGAATTGGCCGGAATTGTTGGAACCCAGTTGAAAGGTATTGAGTCCAAGGAGTTTATGTCTCTCCTTATGGATGCTAAAAAAGTAAGAGAGATTCGTAAAGCTTACGAAGGAACTCTGGGCGCGCCTGAACCTGTAAAAGAAAATTATGTTGATGCAATTATTGCGGATGCACCAATGGTTTTCCATAATCACAGCACAATTGCCATCGTCGAAACTCCATTAAAAGCTCTTGCGAGAGCTAAAGATGGAAGCCTTCGAATTAAAGTTGGAAGCTTACAAGTTATCGGCGACGCTCAAGAAGCTGATGATTTTATGGGTCAAGGCGAAGAGCAGTGGAAGAGTATCCGTCCCTATGAAAACAGCGAAGCTTTTGTTGGATTACCGGAAAAGGTATCTCTAAAAGCAGGGGAAGCGACAGAAGTTTCTTTTGAAAAAGGAAAGGGAGCAGAGAGCCTTCTTGTGCTTATGCCTCAGAACTTGAGCTTTCCAGATGGAATCGTTGGCGATCGGCAGTCGCAAATTGTGGCGCCTATTTTTGGGAATTAATTGAGTTTTTGTATGCGCCGGGTTTTTTAGAACTCTGGCGCAGAGTTCGGTGTTTTTGCAGGACGCAGGCACTCTGCAAAAACCCAAAAACTTGCGTTAAACCCGTCAAAACTCCTCAGGCCACCGGGTCACTCGAACCAACTCCCGCACTATTTTCTCAAGCCCGACGCGATCCTCTTCGTTAAACCGAGCTAAGTTCGGAGAATCCACATCGAGAACTCCAAGCAATCTGTTCTCAAGAATCAGCGGGATCACAATTTCCGACCGAGAGTTAGAATCGCAAGCAATGTGCCCTTCAAAAGTATGAATATCCTCGACGACCACAGAGCTTCGTGTGCGTGCTGATTTTCCACAAACACCCCGAGAAAAATCGATCATCAAACATGCGGGTAAACCTTGAAAAGGTCCCAGCCAAAGCTTTTCATTTTTATTCAGGTAAAACCCCACCCAATTAATGTCAGGGAGGTAATGCCATAAGATGGCAGCGGTATTTGAAAGATTTGTGAACCAGACCTGGTCGAGCGTCGGGAGAAGTTCTTTTTCAAGTTCCGAATAAAAAGAATTTCTGTCTAAGGTCGAGTGTTTTTTTAGAGTGCCGTTACTTTCAAACATGAACTGCTTCAATCCCCTCTTTTTAGCTAAAACTAGCCCTTAGAGTTCCGATAAGCTTCTGTGGAGGTCAAGTGGTTTCGTATAAGGTGATTGCAATTCTTCTTGTGGTTGTTCTTCATTTTTGGTTTGGTGGATGCGCACATAAACCTGTTACGTCTCCTAACTTTTTAGTCTCGGAAGAAACGAGAGAACCAAGCAATGATAATTTCGAGGGCTTAACCTATGAAGCCTTTATGACAATAAAAAAGTTTTCTGAAGTGGGTTTTGGTTGTGTCAAAAAAGATAAAGCCACTCGTTGTGTGATACCTCAAACTCTGGCGCCAGAAGTTTTAGCGGGCTACAATCGATCGGTTGCGATTTTGATTCCTAACCAGCTAGAAAATCCTCAGTCGAACGAGGCGGCGATTAATCGATTTCTCTACTTCTTCCATGGACATGATGTAAAAGGCAGAGGTTTTGAATGGTACCTTTCAAACTTTAATATTGATAAGCAGTTTGAGGAAACGGGCTTTACGAGGACAATTCTTATTGTCCCTGCAAGCAAAGGAAATTGTGAGGACTTTCAAGATTTTTTTGCCCTAAAGCCGAAAAAATTTGATGAGTTTAATTTTGCTATTATGAGGATTTTGGGAATGAATCCAAGTCAACTCAGCTCAATTTCTTTGTCCGGTCACAGTGGCTCCTATCGAACGCTAGCGAATATAGCGACCAACGAAACGCGCGAACAAGTGCCGTTACTAAATACACTTCATCCTCTGATCAACCAGTTGGGGCTCTTAGATGCCACTTACGGCGATACGGAGCGTTTTTATAAATGGACTGCGCAGGATCAAAGAAATAGAAAGTTAATCATGAGCTGTGCGACAGAAGAGCCTTGTGCGGGTATGAGCTTTCATTCGATCGGGTCACTTCCAAACATTACGCGTAGAGAAATTCAAAAGCCAAACTCTTATGTGGCAATCGATCACTATGATGTCGGAATTCAGTGCCTTCGAGCGACCTGGGAAGCAAAAGCCTGTAACTAGAAGTGAGAGTTCTTCTCAATAAATAGCGAGCGGTCCATATGCTAAAGAATGTACAACAAAGCTTAACATAAGATCTAAATACTTTTCTTTTAAGTGTGCCACAATTTGATAAATGCACAGAAAGGAAAGTTTATGAAATCATCAGGACTCCCAATTAATACAGGAATTTCGGAAGAGCATCGCAGTAAAATTTCTGAAAACCTTCTTAAGCTTTTAGCGGATACCTATACACTTTATCTGAAGACCCACAACTTTCATTGGAATGTAGAGGGGCCGATGTTTCAGACGCTCCATACGATGTTTGAAACTCAATATACGGATCTGTGGACAGCGACCGATCTTATTGCTGAGCGAATTCGTGGTTTAGGGTTTTATGCACCCGGGTCTTACAAGACATTCTCCTCTTTGACGTCGATCAAAGAGGAAGAGGGGATTCCTCAAGCGCGAATGATGATTGCACAATTACTTGAGGGGCATGAAACGGTCGCTCGTACGGCGCGGTCCGCAGTTGAATGGGCTGAAAAGGCCAGCGACGAAGCGACTTTGGATTTATTGACAGAAAGGCTTCAACATCACGAAAAAACAGCTTGGATGTTGAGAAGCTTGATTAAAGATTAAAATCCACTGACACTGAATGAATGAATTCAGTTGTTTTAAAGTCCCTTATGTTAGGGGTTCTGCTTTGCTGCGCTCAAGCCGGGGCCCAGGCGATTCTCATTGAATCGGGCGGAGCTCCTCTTGAACAACAAAAGCAGGTTAAGCCTCAAAAACAAAGCTTTGAATTAAAAAGTGATATGGTGGTGGATAAATCCTACGATAGTGAGACCATTGCGAATAGGGGATCGATCGATTACCTAACGCGGTATAAGCCTAATTATTTTATTAGCGGCGATCCCGATACCAAAATTCAGTTCAGCTTTAAATATCAGCTCTTGCGAAATTACGGTCTTTTTTTCGGTTATCGCCAGCTCATTTTCTGGGAGCTGTTTGAAAGATCGCGGCCGATTGTTGAAGTGAACTACAATCCAGAGTTTTTTTGGCGGCTTCCACTCGAAGACTCTGTGGTTCAGTATTTCCAGATTGGTTTTTGGGGACATGATTCAAACGGCCTCGAAGGTCCGGTATCTCGTTCGTATGATAAGCATTATCTCCAGCTCAATACAAGAACTGCATTGGCATCTACGGATTTTGAATGGAGTGGGCAGCTTTATACATTTTCGAATTTTGATCCTGATAGCGAAGAGATCCGTGAGTATTTGGGATATGGAGAGATGACCTTTGGGTTTGTTAATTTTTTTGGTGATTTTTTAGAGCAATCCCATTTTTATTTGCGCCTTTATACCGGAGCTTCTTTCGGTAAAGGGGGGCGTGAGTTGGGAGCAAAGTTTCGAGTTTTTTGGGGCGAGTTTACGCCATTGTTTTTCGTTCAGTATTTTGATGGGTATGGCGAGAGTCAGTTGCGTATGACCGAGTATGAACGAGCTTTGCGGGCGGGGATTGCGTTTTGATACCCCTAGCCGGGCGCCCCGATTGCGACGCATGCACTATGCTTATGACCAAATCCACAAAATAAAAAAGGAGCCTCTTTCGAGACTCCTTCGGATCATTTCTAATTTTCAAAAAACTAGTTCTTTAAGTAACGAGTGCAAACAACTTCCTCACGAATTTGAGCGCCGTTTCTTTTTAGAACGATCAACTTAGCAGTTGTCTCCTCGCCATGAGCAAGTGGAGCTGAGTATGTGAAATCAACATCCAAAACGATTGTAGCGATCTGTCCTAATTTTGTGCCCATGAAGTTTTCGCCAGCACGCTCGCTGTTGTTAAATCGGAGGTCAACTTTAGAAGCATAGATCAAAGAGCGAGAGTTCAAGTTACCTTCTGAATCTGTAAAACGAGCGATGGTTTTACGTCCGCTGGAGACTGAAGAATCAGACAAAACCATGATTGCAGCGTTGCGAGTTCCCATTTCTGGTTGAGTGTGCTCATAAACTTTTACTTTGTATCCTGCTTCAGTTTCGCATTCGAAACCAGCAGCTTGAGCCATTGTAGAAGCCAATACTAGAGACATTGCAGTTAAAAGTGCTTTCATGTGTTATTCCCTTTCAGTTGGAATGTTTGTTTTGTTGGACTGGGTTTTAGGTCGAGTTTTTTTAAATGTAAAATGAATGATTGACATGTTATTATTCAAAAAATATATATTATTGAAAAAGGGAAAAACACTTGATTCATGATCTTCATTCCAATTTTGCGGCTTTGGTAAAAGCGGTTCGGTACAAGAATTTATCTGCGGCCAGTGAGCATATCGGTCTCAGTCAGCCTCAGCTTTCGCGATTGATCCAGAGATTGGAGCAGGAGTTGGGTGTCATGCTTCTTGATCGCACGTCTAAAAGAAGCTCAGGATGGCTAACCCAGGCCCATCAGCTCGCAGAAATTTATCAGCAGTCTGACAAGCGACTTAAGTTAGAGATTGAGTCTTTGAATCAAGAGTCTGTCCCGAAAGAACTTCGCATTGGAACTTTAGAGGGCCTATCTGAGAAGGCTCTTTCTGTTTCCCACGAACTTTTAAAATTAGATTCGATCGAATTTGTCTCTTTAGATATTTTGGATCTGAATGAGCTTGAAGAGCAGTTTATGGCGCAGAATTTGGATGTTCTCTTTTCTTTAAAAACTCCGGGAAAGCAAAAGTACACAAAGATAGTCGAAGTGGGCTATCAGAAATTAGAGTGGTTCAAAAAAGATGAGAATATTATGGTGCAGAGTTCGTTTGAGTACGGAGTGACTAAAAAGAAATCAAGTGCCAAGTCATTTGTGAGCAATAGCCTAGTCCTTAGAAAAACTTTCTTGGATCGGTATTCGGGGGCGGGTCAAATTCCGACAGAGGTTTTATCTAAAAGAGAAAAGGGAACGGATCCTGTTTATATGATTGGTCAGGAAACAATGACTGTCGCAGCTTGGGACCGAATTTTAAAAGCGCAAGAAAAGGCCGCAAAATGAGTGAGCAGCAACAACCAGTAAAAAAGAAAACTGTTTTGACGGGAGTAAAACCAACCGGTGAGCCGCATATTGGAAATTATCTTGGAGCAATTCGTCCGTCGCTGCGCTTGGCGAGCACTCCGGATTACGAAAGTTTTTTGTTTATCGCTGATTACCATGCACTAACGACTCTTCCTCCGGCCAAAGAAATGAAAGAGGACTCTCATCAAGTTACGGCCACGTGGCTTGCTTGCGGATTGGATCCGGAGAAATCCGTGATCTA
>JBFWYS010000205.1:0-6685 GCA_050186175.1 Pseudobdellovibrionaceae bacterium | reverse complement strand
ATCAGGCCTTTGCGCTCGGCTTACTTACAAAAATTTAAAACTTCAAAAATACAAAATTATCCTTCCAATTCGTAAGCGCGTCAGAGAAAGGCCTTCCTGGCCACCAGAGCTTTGCTCCCGGACCCTCACTTCTGACGGTCTTCGTGACCGTCAGAACTTAAAAAATAAAAAGCCTTCATAACTGATAACTTTATTTAGTGAATAACTTCACGAATTTTAGCTTTGAACAATAAAACGCGCACTTGTTGGATGCACTTCTCCACACTCAACAGGACCAGTTTCCAACTAATCGCTTCTGGCCTAATCAATAAGGAATCCCGATTTGCGAAGCAAATCGGGATTCTCGTCCGAGAACAAGTACGAAATACGAAACACATTTCTTTGACGAGGACGAAGTGAAACAAGGGCCGCGACCAGTAAAATTCCTTAAAACTCGAGAGACAAAGTCTTAGGAGTTAGAGCAATCTTTTCCGGTTTTAACGAGCAAATCGCGGCCGTGATTTGTAAACCCTTTTGTTGGGCTTTTCGAAGTGCATTTCCATATTTAGGATCAATATGGTCTGCCGGCTTAAAAACCTCGCAATCTTCTCGTTGCACGACGAAAAGAAGTTCTGCGGTATGTCCCTCTTTCATCAATTCCAATAATTCTTCGATGTGTTTTAAGGCTCTCTCAGAGATCGCATCAGGAAATTGTGCAATTTCTTTTTCAGCAAGAGTCACATTTTTCACTTCTACGAAATGAAATGAGTTTTTTTTATCAAAAGGAAATTGAGGTCGCATTTTTTGAGGTTGCGATTCGCTTGATTTCCACAAAACCATATCGACTCGGCTTTTGTCGCTGATCTTTACTTCGCCAGCATAGGAGTTATACTTTTTCCAATGAGAAAAAGTTTTGGCTTCAAAAGCTTCTTTTGAAAGTTTATTTGGATTCGCTGTATTTACCCCCACCCAAGTTTTGCCAGAGCGAACCATTTGTAGCGTGTATTGGAGTTTTCGAGCGGGATCATCGGTTTTTGAAATCAGGCAGGTACTTCCGGGATCACTACAATTTTTCATGCTTCCAGTATTGGGAACATGGGCCAGTACGGTGGTTTTCTTGCCTTCCACAGAGATTTCCACATCGGCAAAAAAACGTTTGTAACGCTTCAGCAATGTGCCTTCAATTAGCGGCGTTGAAAAATTCATAAGTCCTCCTGGAATAGGCCCCTGAAATAGGATGTATCTTTCAATCAAAGACGCACTTATTGAGCAAGAGCTTCGTTCTAATTTTTCAGAGGGTGGCGCGTTGCATAACTTGCTGCGGCTGACTGTACTCCTAGGAGAAAGCTTGGTAGCTCAAAGGCCGATCCAATGGTACAAATAAAACTAAAGCGTAAAGGCTCGATAAATGTCAGCTGATTCTGTTATAAAAAAACCGGAACCGAAACCCGCATGGCTAAAAGTTAAAGCGCCAACCGGGGAAAATTATAATCGAATCAAAGATATGCTCGGCTCGTTGAAGCTAGCGACGGTTTGCCAAGAGGCCAAGTGCCCGAATATGGGTGAGTGCTGGGGCGGCGGAACGGCCACTTTCATGTTAATGGGTGAAGTCTGCACGCGCGGTTGCCGTTTTTGTGCAGTTAAAACAGGAAATCCAAAAGGCAAGATCGACGCTCTTGAGCCTGAAAAGGTTGGATACTCAATTGCACAAATGGGACTTGAATATGTTGTGATCACTTCGGTCGATCGGGATGACCTTCCTGATCAAGGGGCGAGTCATTTTGCTCGCACAATCACTACAATTAAGCGACTTGATCCAAAATTGATTGTTGAAGTTCTGACTCCTGATTTTCGTGGTGTGCGTGAACTTGTTGATAAAATCGTCGAGGCAAAACCAGATGTTTTTGCTCACAACTTAGAGACGACACGAAGATTGACTCCAAAAGTGCGAGATCCTCGTGCCGGTTACGACCAAACTTTGGATGTTCTTCGTTATATTAAAGAAAAAGATCCGGCTCGTTACACAAAAACATCGATCATGTTAGGTCTCGGAGAAGCCGACGAAGAACTTCATGAAGCTCTTCGCGATTTGAGAAATGTTGGGTGTGACGTCGTCACATTTGGTCAGTATCTTCAGCCGACGAAAAGACATTTAAAAGTGGTTGAGTATGTAACGCCTGAGAAATTCAAATATTGGCAAGAAGTCGCAGAGGGAATGGGCTTCTTGTACGTGGCTTCGGGACCTTTGGTTCGAAGCTCTTATCGCGCTGGCGAATTTTTCATGAAGGGCATGATCGAAAAACGAAGAAAAGAAGCTTCTGGGGTTGCTACTTCAGGAGAAATGAAATTACCAACACAGAATGAACAACTGTAAATGTTTTATCTCCCTCTGGGAGAATGAAGGGAAATCCAGTTATGGCTATTGATGTGAAACTTCCTGAATTAGGAGAAGGCGTAACAGAAGGCGAATTGGTAAAATGGCTCGTTAAAGTCGGTGACTCTGTTAAGGCCGATCAACCCATCGCTGAAATGATGACTGACAAGGCTACTGTGGAAGTTCCGTCTCCATCTGCGGGTGTGGTAAAGGAGTTAAAATTTAAAGAAGGCGATGTCGTCGCCGTCGAAAAAGTGATGCTCACTCTTGAAGCAGGTGGAGCTTCGGCTCAGGCTGCGCCAGCAGTCGTGAAACCGGCAACTCCGACTCCTCAAGCGACAAAATCTGCTCCGGCCTCTCAACCGGCAGCTGCCGTGTCTAAACCTGCTCCGGCTCCGGCATCGATGGCCTCTGCGATTTATCCTCCGGTAGCCGACTCTCGTGTGCTTGCAACTCCATCAACTCGTCGTTTAGCTCGCGAAATGAATGTCGATGTGAACGAAGTTGCTGGATCAGGGCTTGCGGGGCGAGTCACTCGTGAAGATGTTTTATCTCGGGGTGGTGGAAGTGCTCCTTCAGCAGGTGGAACAACTACAAGGTCTTCTGGAATCCCAAGACCTGCTTACAATGGCCCAGCAGGTGCTCTTGAAGAAAGAGTGTCAATGCGCGGAATTCGTAAGAAGATTGCTGAAAACATGCAGATGTCTAAATCGGTCATTCCTCATTTTACCTTGATGGATGATGCGAATGTAACGGAGCTTGTAGCTCTTCGTGAGTCTTTAAAAGAGTACGCAGAAAAGAGCGGAACAAAAATCACATACTTACCTTTCGTCATGAAAGCGATGATCGCGACTGTTCGTCAGTTCCCGATGTTTAATGCCAGTATCGACGATGCCACTAGCGAGATCGTTTATAAAAAATATTTCAATATCGGCTTTGCGGCAGACACTCCAAATGGACTTGTTGTTCCTGTGATCAAAGATGCGGACAGAAAAACAATTCTCGAGATCTCTCACGAGATTTTGGATCTTTCTAAGCGTGCTCGCGACGGAAAGTTGAAACCAGACGAAATGAAAGGTGCCACGATTACAATAACAAATATCGGATCTGTAGGTGGAACCTATGCAACTCCAATAATTAATCACCCTGAAGTGGCGATTCTCGGCATGTACAAGATTGTTGATAAACCAGTAATTCGTGATGGTGAATTAGCTGTGGAGAAATCAATGAACTTCACGATTACTGCCGATCACCGCTTGATCGACGGCGCTGTGGCTGCGAATTTCTTAAAAGCTTTCATTGGTAAAATTCAAAATCCTGGCATGCTAATGCTAGAGATGACTTAGGAGTTACTTAAAAATGGCCCAGAATTTTGATATTGTTGTTATTGGTGCGGGTCCCGGTGGTTATGTCGCTGCAATTCGTGCGGGGCAATTGGGACTTAAGACTGCGATCGTTGAGAGAGAGTTTCTCGGAGGAGTTTGCTTAAACGTAGGTTGCATTCCTTCGAAGGCCTTGATTGCTGCTTCTCATTTTTATCACCGCGCTCAGCATGATGCTGCCGAAATGGGTTTTCAGATTAAGGGTGAAATTGGCGTTGATATGCAACAATTGCAGAAGTGGAAAACTTCTGTGACTACAAAAATGTCAGGCGGAGTCGCCCAGCTTCTTAAGGGAAATGGTGTGACTGTTTTGACAGGAGAGGCTGAATTCAAATCTCCAAAAGAAATTTCGGTCAAGTCGTCCTCTGGAACCGAAACTGTGACGGCTAAGAATTTTATTTTGGCTACGGGTTCACGTCCAATAGAGATCCCTGGATTCAAATTCGACGAAAAAGATATTTTATCCTCAACGGGTGGTTTAGCCCTGGAGACTTTGCCTAAAAAAGTTGTCGTTATCGGTGGCGGCTATATCGGTCTTGAAATCGGTGGATTTTTGAAAAAACTTGGAACTGAAGTTGTTGTCATCGAGGCTCAAGACGCTTTGTTAAAAGGTGTTGTTGATGCCGATTGTGCAGCTGTTGTTCAGAGAAAAATGAAAAAACTGGGTGTTGAAGTTCGTTTTAGTACAAAGGCAAAAGGTCAGAAAAAATCCGGTGGCGGCTACGAGGTCATTGTTGAAGCTGGCGGAAAAGAAGAAGTCATCAAATGCGATAAGATTTTGATCACGGTCGGAAGAAAACCAAACTCAGATCAGGCTAATTTGAAAGCCGCAGGAATTGCGATCGATGAAAAAGGTTTCGTAAAAGTAGATGCTAAAAGAAGAACAAATGTTTCTGGCATTTATGCAATCGGCGATATTTGTGGTCAGCCAATGTTGGCTCACAAAGCAAGTCATGAAGGTGTTATGGTTGCAGAAATTATTTCTGGTGCGAATCGTGTTTACGACGCTAAAACGGTTCCTGCTGTGGTTTTTACAGATCCGGAAATTGCTTCTGCGGGCTACACTGAAGAGGAAGCCAAAGCAAAAGGTTTTACTGATTTATTGGTTTCTAAATTTCCGTTCGGAGCTAATGGCCGAGCTGTAGCGTTGATGGAGACAGATGGATTTGTGAAGATGATTGCCGATGCGAAGACTCATATCATTTTGGGTGTTCACATTGTGGGGCCAGAAGCTTCGAACTTAATAAGTGAAGCCGCCCTTGCTATTGAGATGGGGGCTCGTCTTGAAGATGTGGCTTTGACAATCCATCCTCATCCAACGCTTGGTGAAACAATGATGGAAGCGGCTGAAGCGACTTTGGGTCATGCGATCCATATGATTCAAAAGCCTTTAGGACGTGGGAAAGACGCCACACACTAATAGTAACTAAAGATTTGAAATTGGAAATTAGAGGGAGAGAGTGAGAGTCGAGAGCTGGGGACTTGTTGATTATTCGGCGGCGGTTGAGAAGCAGTTGATGCTTGTTGAGGAAGTGGCTGCTGGTGGTGAAGAGGTTCTGGTCTTTTGCTCTCATCCTCCTGTAGCGACTCTTGGCAGGGCGACCCGTCCCGATGATATTACAACTTGGACAGGGGCTATTCTTGAAGTTTCTCGTGGTGGTCGAGTCACTTATCATGGACCTTCTCAACTCGTTATCTATCCGATACTTAATTTAAATTTGAAACGCGCGAATCGGTCTCCTCGTGATTTAGTTGGTTATATTCGAGATCTTGAAGATTCGATTGCGGATTTGCTTCAGGAATATGGATTTGAAGCACGGGGAAAGAGTTTACAAGGTCGAACTGATAAAGAGATTCCACAAGAGGAAACTGGAGTATGGGTTCTCGATTCACAAAAACGATCGCGAAAAATTGCCTCACTTGGAATTGCTGTTAAAAAATGGGTAACCTATCACGGCGCCGCTATTAATTTGGATTTTGATTCGACTGCATTTTTAGGAATGAAACCTTGTGGTTTTGAGTCCGATGTAATGGTCAGTTTAGAAGAGCTTATGGGAAAGAGTGTTGATCGTTCTGATTTTGAAAATAAAATTTCAGAAAAACTAGTAGAAAAATTTCGAGTTTAATTTGTGCCTGGTTCATCTTTGGGAATGTTGATTTTCTCGAGAGGCCCAGGTGTTGGTTCAAAGAGAGCATTTCCTACAGCCTCAGTTGCTTTTATGCCAACCTTAGGACGAGTTTGAATCTTCCAGTCAGATTCCACAGTACCTGAAAGACTGTTTGCTTTTTGTAAGTAAGTCTCTAGAAAGTCATAAAAACTTTGGTTGATTTGCTCATCGCCAATTTGGTTGTTTTTTACATTGTGTTGATATTCAACGAGTTTTGAGACAGATATTGAAAGTTTCGCGACTTCAGCTTTGCCACCGGAGGAATTTTTAGAATCTATTTTTTTGCGGCATTCTGCTGCCGGCTCTTCCTGTGGTATTTTTTTCTTTAGAGTCGGGATTAAATTTTCGGAGGCCATTTGCCCCTTTTTTTTGTCAGTTGAATTTTTAGTGATGTCAGCTTCATGATCTTTCAGAATCTGAGTCACAAACTTGCAAAATTCAGAATGACTATTAAATTTTAGACTTACCTCAATTGAAGAAATTGAGCTTTCAAGATTTGGATCTTGTTTTGATTGGAGGGCTCGCAAAAGCTTTTCGCTTTCTTGATCAGCAGCCAAAGATGAAGTTGCTAGCAACAGCAGAAGAACTGTGGCTGAAACTAATTTCACCGGAACCTCTTTTTTTCAAAAGTCTCGATCCATAACTGTTTTTCTGCCGTCGGCGCGGGCGCTTTCAATGGCTTCGTCGCAGAGAGCACGTAATTTATCTGATAACAGATCCATGACAGAATCAGAAGTGTTCATTTCACTTCTTTCGCGAATATAGGATTTTAATTTTGAAAC
>JBFWYS010000204.1:0-6763 GCA_050186175.1 Pseudobdellovibrionaceae bacterium | reverse complement strand
CAAAGACGTGAGTATCAATCGTGCGGCCCACAACAGAAATCCCTTCGCCCTGGATTTCTTCGACGAGACGGTCGCGGGTTAAAACACGACCTCGATTCTGAATGAGGGTTCCAATCAATTTAAATTCAGAAGGAGTGAGATGAATCTGCTCGCCGCAACAAGAAACTTCATATGTTTGAAAATTCAACTCTAAGTTACCAACTTTTAATTTTTCAGAATCAGCAGAAAGAGTTGCTGCATCCAATTTGTCAGCTCTTCTTAACAAAGCTCGTACTCGGGCTGTTAAAACACCTGGATCAAAAGGTTTTGTAATGTAATCGTCGGCTCCGGACTCTAAGCCTGTAACAATGTCATGAGGTTCTGTCTTTGCGGTCACCATTAAAACAGGAGTCCCAATTTTTTGAGAGCGAAGATGTCTGACGATATCGATGCCACTTAAATTCGGAAGCATCCAATCCATTACCAAAAGATCAAATTTTTGATTGTTAATGAGTTTAATAGCTTCTTCACCATTTGTGACTTCTCGAACCGAAAAACCGAGACGTAAAAGATGAAGTGAAATGAGTTCGCGAATTTCCTGCTCGTCTTCAACAACAAGAATTTGGGCTTGTTTGTCAGCGGCCGGTGTTGGCGTTTCCATGACGAACGTCCTCTCCAGTGAAAGCATAAATTACATCCTCCGCAATGTTAGTGGCATGATCTGCTAATCGTTCTAGGTTTCTTGCGATCAAAATAAGATCTAGGCATGATTCGATTTGGGCCGTATTTTTGGCCATGTAGGACGTGAGTTCGTTAAAGACTTTGTCTTTGTATTCATCAACGGCATCATCTGCCTCAAGAACTGTTTGAGCCTTAGCCGTGTCTTCTTGGACAAAAGCATCAAGAGAATCTTTGACCATTTTACGAGCCAGCTCTGACATCTTTCGAATGTCTTCGATACTGCCGTGAGCGGGGCCCGTTAGATAGTGTTTTCCGGTGTGAGCGATATTAACAGATTGATCGCCCATTCTCTCGAGATCCGTATTAATTTTGACAATCGAAATAACCAAACGAAGATCTTTAGCAACAGGCGCCTGTTGCGCCAAAATTTTCATGCACTCAAGATCTACCTCGAGGTGATTTTCATTGATCTGTTTTTCGATGGCATGAACAGCTTTGAATCTCTCTGGGTCTCGGGAAATGAGAGCTTGAACGGCTTCCATCAATGCTTTTTCAACGTGACCACCCATGATCAGGATCAATTTTTTCAAGTCGTCAAGTTGATGTTCAAAGTGTCTTTCCATCATTATTCCCTCTCGTAACATGTTCTGCGTGCGGACATTGTCAGGATTTAGTCAAAATCAATACGTGTTAAAAATCTCACTTGTTGATGATCTTGAATTCCCGGTGAATGTTTTTTGTCAAAATGAATGTGCTCAATCTGTAACGCCGACTTAAATCCTGGCTCCCACTCGTAATTCAGACCCGCATAAGTCTTCTGAATCGAATTGGAGGCAATTCGAGTTTCTGGATCTTGCAAAGAAAAGCCTAAAAGCCATCCCCAAGGATCGCGATTGCCGACAATCCAAGCTTGCACCGCGCGTCCAAAAGCAATGGTTCCCACGGGCAAAACAACCTTTTCGGCGAAATCAGCAGCCAGGCCGTCAACGGCATCACGAGATTCTAAGACTTGTAAATTAAATCCGCGGAATGAAACTGAATCGGCCGTAAAATATTGAAGTCTTGCACCCCAGCGGTCACGGTCGCTTTTTTTCGGGTCGATGTTATCGTAACTGCCTTCGTTGGCAAAAAGAGAAATCGTCCAGCGATTGTCATCGGAAAAATCAACATACAAAAAAGCGTCTTTTCGACGTCCCGTTTCGTCAGAGCGATCGCCTTCGCCGTTCGTCACCTGAAAAACAATTGTTCCTTTGCCTTCGGCTCCAAAATTTTGCGAAATTTGTGCACCTAAATCGTGCGCTGGTAGATAGCCCTGAAAGGTTGCCACCGAGTGGCTTTCGAGAATAAAATAGTCTGACCAAAATTCGCGGAACTGTACAAGATCTGGCTTAGGTAAGAGCCCGATTGATAGAACTGTATTGTTCTCAATTTTCGGACGAGAGGAAATCAAAAACTCGTTGAGACGCACATCATACTGCTTACTTGTGTCGTCTCTCGACTCGCCGGCATCGATAATAAAACTGAATTCCGTCTTTTCGCTGAAGACATTGTGAACGCCCACTTGCATTTGTGGAATCGAGAAGGCGGTTTCGCCACTTTTTCCTGAAGGAGCTAGAGTCGAGTCGTAAGCTGCGACACCATTTCCGTAGACTGTCCAAGGCTCAGCTTTTGCTGAACAAAAAAATAACAAAACAAGAACGAAACTAAGTGTTGATTTCAAGCGCTCTTAGTAAAGCGCGGTGTCTAGAGGGGGTCAAGAGGAACTGTGGAAGGCGCGAAACTGGTGGAAAAAGAGTCCAAACTGTCGTCGGCAAAATCTTCGGAGTGAGCCGATTGCCCTGTGAGGGCCCAAATTGTATGACCGGCAATATTCAGAGCGTGATGAGAGATTTTCTCAAGATTTCGGAGGATCAAGATCACATCAATGATGCTCGAAGCGGGATACAATCCTTGTTTTAGAGCGATTCGTAAGTCTCGCATCAGCCGATGCGCCATGTTGCTCACAAGATCATCAAGAATAATGACATTGTTTGCCAAAGTTGCATCTTCGCGAGCCAAAGAATCTAAAGCGTCTTTCAACATGTTTTGAGTATCGGCCGCAAGTCGTTTGAGGTCTTTCAATTCGCGAATGGGCTGTTTGAGAAGATAGATTTTTGTAGTTTGTGCGATATTCAAAGCTTGGTCGCCGACCCGTTCGAGATCAGAATTCATTTTAACGGCCATCATCCAATGGCGGAGGAGTGGACCTGAGTTTCGATGTTGAGCTAAACTTTGTTCGCAAAGGTGGTCGACTTGCAGATGGCAGCGATTGATTTCTTTTTCAGCTGTTTCTACTTCCTGAAAAAAATAAGAATTGCGCTGAAACAAAGATTGCAAAGCGGAATCCAAAGACTTTTCAACGAAGCCACCCATGACAAGCAAAGCTCGTTTTAGTTCTGGATCGATTTGTGGTCCCGGTTTTAGCTGCATCTTTAATAAATCTCCTCGCGATTACGATACTCTAGCCGAAAAAAGATGCAAGTCCACGTCAGAATCTCGTTATAGTTACCCTGCAGATTCAAGAGTTCCACCTGGCAAGACGCGAAGCTTCCTGCCTCGCCAATACACTGTATTTCCACAGGCAGAATGCCACCATAGGGGAATTTGCAGGAGTTCTCTCAGGATCCAAAACGAAAAATGATTTAGGGGCGTCATAGAAGAGCCAATTTTACTCTGCAGTTTCCAATCACAGAACCACCATGTGAGCCAGTGAATGGCAGAAAGACCTAAACCGACACCGAAATTGTCAAAAAAGGGGAGAAGGAAGAGAAAGGAAACAAAAGGCTGAGAGAGAAATTCAATCAGATATTTAACTCTGAGTTGGGCTTTGCGAATGCGTCCCCAGCGTAATTGTCGCTGCCAGTAAGCTTTGAGTGATATTCGTCCGATAGGCTGAGCGATTGGATCGCCAGCGAGAATAATTTTAAGTCCCAACATTCGCATTCCTTCGCCGGTCATGTAATCTTCGTTCAAGTATCGAGCGAGAGTTTCCATTCCGCCAAATCGATTGGCCATACTTTTTCGAAAAAGCATGGCTTTGCCGAGGACAATGGGTGTTCCAAGCGCAAAGGCTAGACACATTCCGCGAGAGACGTGTGAGTTTAAGGTCAGCGATTCTAAGTTTCCACCAAGGCCGTGCGCATTTTTTCCTGCGACTAGAGAAGTGATTACACCCGTTGAAGAATCCACATAACCCATCATTCTTCTGAGTTCTGACGTTTGGAGAAAAGTGTTTGAGTCGTTGATAAAGAGCCAATCGTATTGAGCGGCATTGTAAATTTGGACGAGGTTATTGATTTTTGGATTTGGACCGATTTCAGTTTCGCCGATAAAAATGCGCGAGTGAATCTTTGGATATCGAGCCTGCATGTGTTGGAGGTGAGGAATAATTGGATCGGCGGGGTCTGCGACTGAAAATAAAATTTCGTAACTTGGATAGTCCAATTCAAAAACCGATTGAAGATTGGTTTTATATTCGGGATCAAGGCCTTTCATCGGTTTCAAAATGGAAACCGGCGAGAGCGCAAAGGGCGCATCTAAAAACGGAGGCTTTTTGGTAAGTTGTCTAAGCGTAAGTCTTGTTCCCCAAACGATGAAGAACAGAACTGTTGCCCATAGGCAGAATGCTAAGTAAGCTCCCATTTTGATCACAATCCTTGTAAAAGATGGGTTTCACGTTTTGCTTTTTAATATTTTCTAGAATGGCTTCGGGATGAAGTTCGCTCTCGATGAGAGTTTTCCAAGAATTAATCTGCTCAGGAATGTGCAAGTCACTGGTCGCAATAATCGGGAGACCTGAATCTTGGACTTCTTTGAAAATAACGGGACCACTGGCCACCTCCCAAACATCCATTAGATCTTTTAATTCTTCTTTGCGGTCCCATAGATGATAGGTCTGTTTTTCAAATCGGCGAGTACTAACAGGATGGGCTGCGGCTGTGAGAGCGCCTTGACTGCGAATGGCCTTGAGGATGTCCGTGACTTCGAGTTCAGCTGAAACATAATCCGACGTTCCGATTCCTAGAATATGGGCCGAGCGGTGATTAGAGAGAGAGTTTTTTGAAACTTCGATTCCAGGAAGAAGGATCATTCGATATTGATCCCAGGCCCTTTCGACCTCGGATTTTAAGATCGCTTGATAAATCGGAAATGTTGAGGGCGAAAGTGTATATCGTAAAAACTGTGCAGCGGCCCCGATAATCGAATTGTTTTCGCAGATATGATCCGTGATGGACAGAACTTGGAAAGTTTTGCCGCCGTAAAAGTCGACGAGCTCTGGAATCGACATTTTTCCATCGCTGAAAGTGGAGTGACAATGAAGTTCAGCTAAGAGCGCCATAACTTATTATTTCTTACTTTCAAAATCTAAACTGTCAGTTTAGAGTCAGACACATGTCAGGATTAAGTTTAAATATTGCAGCAATTGACATCGGCTCGAACGCCATTCGTTTGGTTATTGGTGCTGTCGAAAAGCCGGCGCGTTTACGAATGCTGAAGAAGTTTCGTGAGCCAGTACGTCTAGGTCATGATGTGTTTCTAGATGGAGAAATCAGCGAAAAAACCGAAGAAAAAGCATTGCGTGCTTTTGGCAAATTCAAAGAGGTCATGAAGAAGTACGAGGTGCGTAGTTGCAAAGCTGTCGCGACGAGTGCCTGCCGAGAAGCCAAGAACAAGGACGCTTTTGTAAAACGAGTGTACGCTGAAACGGGAATTAAAATTAATATCATCGATGGAATTGAAGAGGCTCGACTTGTTCATTTAGCCGTTCAAAAAGAAGTCGATCTTAGTAAAAAACGAGCTATTTTGATCGATATCGGAGGAGGAAGTGTTGAAGTCACATTTTCCGAGGATGGATACTTAACCGCGACAGAATCTTTTCGAATGGGTACGGTGCGACTGCTCGAGAATTTGCAAAAGCGAAAGCTAAAAGAAGAGCATTTAAATATTTTGATCGGCGAATTTGTCGAAAAGCTTTCTAAATATTTGGACTCCAACTCCGGCGAAAAGTTAGCGTTTGCAGTGGGCACGGGTGGAAATATCGAATGTTTGGGGCGACTCAAGGTTCAGCTCTTAGGAAAATCACCAAATACTTTTGTCACGAGCACAGAGTTGGCTGCGATCAACGATAAGCTTCGAAGCATTTCGGTCGAAGATCGTATAACTAACCTGGAAATGCGTCCCGACCGCGCTGACGTCATAGTTCCGGCCTCTATGGTGTTACAAATGATTTTGCGCCAGGCAGGCGTCGATAAATTGTTAGTTCCCTATGTTGGACTCAAAGACGGAATTCTTTGGTCGACCGTACAGGGGTAATTCGTGAAGCGGTATCATCGGAAAAGTGATATTTTAGAGGTAAGGCCTCTGGTGCTTCGGGATTTTCAGGTTTGGAAGGAAGCTCACTTGAGATGTCCATGCCTAAGAACAAATGGGACCTTGGCCCTCGTGTTGCCGCGAATTTAACAGAGAGAAGCTTTAAGAAACTTATTAAGCAACAGGGAAGACATCGTGAAGACGACATTTTTTACACGTTTGGAGTTTTTCTCAAAAACGGGGAGTTGATTGGCGATGTAGGCCTCATGGATGTCTCACGAAGAATTTCACAATCTGCATTTTTGGGATATCGAATTTATAATCCTTATTGGGGTTATGGCTACGCAAAAAAAGCAGTCTGCATGGCCATCGACATAGGTTTCCGAGATGTGCGCTTGCACAGACTTGAAGCAGGAATCGAGCCAGAAAACAAAAGATCAATCGCCCTTGCAAAATCTCTAAAAATGCGAAGAGAAGGCCTCAAAAAAGAGCCATTTACTTGCGCAAAAAATGGGTGGACCTCGTGATTTACACTTTGACGACCGAAGATCTGGGTTACAGGTTCAGGTTTTAAGAGAAGTGTTCCTTTATTTTTTGTAAAAAAGCTTTGATCCTACTGCAGCGCCTGCTCGGAACGGGCGAGCGGAGTGAACCTTATTCCCATTTTTAAGTACCAGTAAATATTTTCATGCAGGTGATGCTAATAAACTGAGATTTGTTTCTCGACATAAGGGTGTGTGGTCTTAGCTACTAC
>JBFWYS010000203.1:0-6766 GCA_050186175.1 Pseudobdellovibrionaceae bacterium | reverse complement strand
GACTGAAGCCCACTTTATTTTTATCAACAACCTGTAAGTAAGTTTTATTCGGGGTTGATGCAAATGACGTTGGACAAGGCTTCTGAGTACCTCCCCAAAATATTCTAACTTCAGACTGGCCAGATTTACTTGAGCAGAGCACCGCCCAATCAGTTTGGCCTCTTTTAGCAAATGAGCCCTTTGTCCAACCAGATGAACTTTCTCCATTATACGTCAAAGGAATCCGACATCCCTCTTGCTCAAGAGCAGTTCTGAATTCTTGAGGAAGCTCCTTCATGTCGGAGGGCTTCAACATTTTTATATCTTTTTCTGCCCTTCCAAAATCAGGAGCAGCGCTCAAAAAGAGGGGCAAAAAAACAAAAGCTGTAACAGCGTAAAGGGTTCTCGTAGAGACCTCCATTCGAAATGCTAAGAGAAGTAATTTGTGCTGTCTATAGACCTAATAAAACGCGGAGCAGAACCGTAGAACTACGGGTACGAGATAAACAGTTGAGTGAGAAGAGCCGAAGAACCGAACCAGAGAAGAACCGAAAGTCGAGGAATTTTTCCCTTTGAAAAATTGGTAGCGAGAAGCCGTTATTGAACCGGGCACCCAACTAAGGCTTATCGAAAACCAACCAAAAGTAAACTGAAAATTACAATAAAAATCAGATACTTACTGTGCCTCAAAGTGGTTCTATCAACTTGGAATCGGTGGAGTAAATTAAATAGGCATCGATATAAGTGTGTACACATTAGGGTACTCATGCTATATTTGGATCTGGAGGTTTTATGGAATCCGCATCCCCAAGAAATTTCAGAGCAAACCTGAAACAATACATGGAAATGGCTGAGGCTAAGCCTATCCGTATTCAAAAGCGCGAGGGAAGCGCCTGTATTTTGATGTCTGAGGAATATTATGAAGGGCTTTTAAATGAGATTTCGTCTCTCCAGAAGAGCCTGCTCTCATCTAATCAGGCCATCAAAGGAGAGGTCGCGGAATACAAAACTGGTGATAAGGATCGCCTTAAGAGATTCAAAAAATGAAGGTTGTCAAAACCCCGCAGTTTGATGTGGACCAACTTCACATCGAAGATCACATTTTTGAATCCAATGAGAAGGAAGTTAAGTTTGTCGAAAAGTTCATTGAAGAATTGGATGCCGCAGTTAAATGGATTCAATCCAACACAGCGACTCCAAAGGAAGATGAGATGGGCGACCGTTCATGGCCCTTTTATCGAGACCCTCGTGGACTGTTTCGTTATCGTTTGAAGTATATTTTTGTTGACTCAACGAAAGCGTCTATCATTCTAAAGCGGATCATCGATAATAGAGAACAGAATTTGGATATTTACCCGGTTCATAAACTTGATAGTTTTTCAGCTGACGATGAATAATTCGTGCTAATTAGTCAAAAGTCTAGGAATTGTTGAACCATTCCGACTTGCAAGAACAAGTTGATCTCTCTTTCCTGACCATGAAACTATCTGAGCGCGGCTAATTCCTTCCAAATTAAAGAACTCATTTCGTTCTGACGTTTCTTCAAAAAAATCTTCGATGTCCTTAATTTCACGAATTGATGCCCAGCCAGATTTGAGGTTGTTTGCATCTCAGATTGCAACAAATCTATGTTCCAAAATTCCATATACTAAATTTAAAGGAAATTTCATTTCATCGGGTTCATTGGCATCTCCCATCAGCAACACATGCCAAAACGAGAACTCACTGGGCCTGTCCTTCGAGACACAAGCGATACTCCATTCGGGAGCATTCACTATTTAACATCACTTAAATGCATCAGATATTTTTTTGCATATGCCGGAATTGATCAACTTTTTAAGATATTCCGCAGCCTTGGGGTCTACCTTCTCTAGAGCTATTTCCTGTGTCTTAGAAAAAGGGCGGCCTAACTCACATATAGCCTTTACTTTTTCCTCAAGAGAAACCTCTGTGCCAAAGCAGAACTCACGCCCCGTAAATACCTTACAGAGTTTTGAAGTTTTAGATAGGTAAGACACGGATTTAGCTCCCGGTGCTATTGTAGATCCAAGTTTCACCATGTTACCTACTACTGTCCAGACTGCTTCACCCTTTACAAAAGCGTTTTGGAAGAACTCTGTATGCCTTTGCGCCATTTCAAATTCACGCGCATCGCGAGCCGTGAAATCTCCGGATCCCTTAAGAGTTTCATTAATATGCGTTTGATCCATTTGGCGACTTAACCAAAAACTTTGATATCCTCCGGGAGGTTCATTTGCAGCTAACCTTTCAGCTATTGCGGCCTCCTCTGCCTGATCCGCAATCTTATTCCCTAGATCATCCGCATTTTCACTTTCATCAGAGACTTTCTCACTCTGTCGTGCCCGCTCCCGGGCAGCTTCTGTTTCTAGCTTCCATTTCTCGATTGAACTTTCAAGAATCTCGTGTCCCCGTTCAAAATCAACTTTTTGTCGCCTGAGATCTTGAGCCGCCTGCTTTGCTATTTCTTCGCTTTGTTTAATTCGATTCATTAACCTATTGTCATAATCAGATTTCCAAGCATTGTAATTATTAACTAGTGCTGCTCGATATTGCGCCTCAAGCTTTTTTTGCAATTGAGGATCCGAACTACAAACTCTCATTACACGACTATTACAACCTCCACCGATAGGGATTGAGGCAAGACCAGTGGCATGGGGAGCTCGGAACGGTTTAAAGGTAATCACTTGCTGCTGATCGAGAGAGTAATCAACTTCAAAATCAAATTCACAAAAATCTCGAAACTTATACAGGGCCGAAGCAGGAGTGGATCTAGCGCTGAAATTTATATGTACACTTTCCAACGGGATCCAAGGGTACGGAGTGTTCGAATCCCGTGGAGCGCTTCTTCCTTCACAGTCTAACCTATTGCTATGACAAAACGGCGTTCCAATTGGCTGGTTATTAGCTAGCAACTGAGCGGCGTGGTTATGTTCAGCATTAACACCCCCCACAACTCGGACGCGTAAGTATCCGTAGGGGGCAAGATCTGCACGAGCGGTAACGGTAAAAAACAGAGGGATCAAGTAAAGCCACTTCATCGAACGGCCTTCTGGCAAGTTTGTTTAAGGAAATAACCTTGCGTCCAAAGTTCTTGGGCTAAATTATAAATCGCCTTTCGCTGCTCCCCCTGCAATTTGTCCACTAAACTGAGTAATACCTCGATATCAACGAGCAAGCCTTGCGCGCGCTCGGCAATGTCAGAAGACTTCCTGTCACAGAATAAAGGCAGTGTCCTTTGAAGCTGGACAAGACTTTTGATAATTGAGCGCTCGTCAGGACTTTGAGAGCAGGACGTTTCTGTCAGGAATTGCTTACGAGCTTCAATCTCTGTTGAAAAAGTCGCAGCTAAGCTAGCTTTCAGACCTGGAGTGGCCGTATCGATGGCGGATTGGAATGCGTTGAGTTGGTACTTTACCACCTCTTCTGCCATACGACATGCTCCTGACTTTCTAGCCTCTACGGCCCACGGAGAGCAATTACCAGTGCTCAAATTAGAAGATCCGCAGTGCGCAATTTTATAGGAAAATTTGCGGAGCAACTGCATTCGAGCACTAGCAGCGATACTATTTGCGAGTTCCGCACTCAAACTCTTTTCAATATTCCGATTTGCTTCTTCAACATGGGTCTGATGATAGGCTCGCTGAGCGACCACAAGGACCTGTCCGACCAACTTTTCTTGTCTTTTAAGGAAATCAATTTTTTCACGTGGTGCCGATCCCTTACCGAGGAGGTAAGGAGGTACAGAATTCAAATATTCTTCAACACCGACTCGGACTTCTTGTGGAAGAAGTGGGCTGTAAGACAGTTTTGCCAAACGCTCCACCGGTCCCCCAGCCTCGGGCCTAAAAAGTTGGTCCCAACTTATTTCCAAATTTGTTACTTCTTTTCCCTTTAATAAATACGAGCTTTCAAGATTCTGAATCTCTAACCGACTTGGTGGGTTCATTTTCTTTAACAATTGGAGCTGTTGATCATATTCAGCTAATTTACTGTTAACAGCTGAATCGCCACGACTAATGGCCTTTTCAAGGGCCGTACCAACGGCTTCACTCGAGTACTTGAGTTCCGTGGATGCCTTCTCAAGCTCATTCACATCTGTTAATGCTTGGTCACAATCCGCTTCCTTTTGAAATTTAGCTCGTTCAATGGCTTCATCAATCTGATCTATACTTAGACCATCATTCAGCTTAAGTATGCCACTACGCTGGCACTGTTCAACCGATAGCTCAAGCGGCGAACTTGCAAATGCCAAAGAAGTAAGGAATCCCAAAAGCAAGAGAACTGGTTTCACTGTCCTTGCCTTCCAAACTCAGGCAGTGTTTGAAGGATCGCTATAAAAGCCCCATACTCTTCTTTAATGAGCTGATTCAATCTTTCTACCAACAATGTTTCTTGCATAAAATCGCCATCCAAACTTCGCCAAATCTCATCGTTAATAAATCGCACGCGATCTAATCCCTGAGCCGACTCAGTTAGCATGTTAATTCTAGCCATCACAGATTGCTCGAGCCCCACTCTCTGGTCCGCAGTAGAATGCAGCATTTTTTGTAGGCTCACTAAGGTCTTTAGTGCTTCGCCGGTAAATTTGGCTAAAATCTGAATCGAATTGCTGGTTTCTTTTTCATTTGTATTCTGAATTGAAATTCTAGTATCCCGGAATACTGACCTCAATTTTGGAGCATCCAACAACGCCAACGCTTTATAACCTTCTAACAACCGCACTCGAGAATCGGGCTTAGGAAGTTTTTGAGTTAAATCAATAACTGCAAACAACTCTTTGTAAGTGAACTCAATGCTCCTATTGAGAACTGCTATTTTAAAATTGAGAATTTTTACAAGTTCGCGCTTTAGTGCCTCGCGATTACTTTGATAAGCTTTAAACTTATTCTGAACATCGTCCTGAGATTCGTTGAAAATCTTGGAAAGCAATCCTGGAATTTTACTGAAATCGGTACCATCCCGCAAGATCAGCAATTGCAAGTCTCGCGTCTGCATCCCTTTCTCTTCCATAGCACGCACCTTCTTAAAGGCCGTCAATACTGCGGCCTCGGCCATCCGATAGGAAGCTAGCGAATCATCAGAGGTTTCAATAAAATCACGAGCTCTCAAAAGCTCGTCGTCACTTAAGGTTACGCCCCCAGGAAACAGCATCGCATAAAGTGCTGTGTCCACCTTATAAAATTGATGCCGGGCCTTGTTCGACCACCGCACAGCCTCCTCTGGAAAAACTAAAGGCAGCACTGCCAAAGTATTTGCTGCGCCTGCCTTAGAGAAGATCTTAAACAATCCTTCCAAATCCGAATCTGGCGATGGATATGATAACCGAAGGTGCTTGGCCATCTCCACGATGTCGCTCTTAATAGCAGCAAGCTGCTCTTTGTTTTCCTTAAGCTCAATCCTCAAGCGATAAATCTCGAGGAGGACCTGTAGTCTAAGCTTCACTTCACTAGGAGTTAGGCTGAAGTTGAGCTTCAGTGCCTCCTTTGGGAGATTCAAAATATTCGTTTCAATCAAAAAGTTCGTTCCAGTTCTAAGAAGCCTTAAGTTTTCCTCTAACTGCCTGAGCTTTTTTCGCTGTTCTAGTTCGGACTTTTCACTCACGTTATTCAGAGTTGGGCAAACTGGCGTGAATCTACGAGACAGCTTTTCTTCGGAGGCTCGAAATTCTGAGAATGGCATAATCGAGTACTGATCTCTCTTCACTGGACAGTCGGAAGCTTCCTGCGAAGCATATTTTTCAAACCCGTGACGTTCATGCCGGCAGCTCTTAAAGGATTCAGCGCCACATGCCTCATCAGTTTGAGATAACTTAATGTCGAACTCAGCCTGATAACCACAGGTAATATTCCAATCATCACTTCGTCTGGGATTAATTCCATCCTTTATATCAAATTCTGTAATCTCTATTGATGTTGGATTCTGATTCACTAGGAAATGAACTTTTTCCTTCGTCGTGTATCTCAACCCAATCTTGGACAATCCGTCGAATAGACCCCGATTCGTGTCATTGGGATAGGGTAGCCCTCCCAAACCCTCATTAATCGCCTGCTCCCAATTTTCATCGCGAGTATTTTCATTTTCATCCCAACGCCATTTGGTGGTGATTGATGTGCGAAGGAGGCCCCAGACGCCTCCGCGGAGACTCTCACATTTTTGAATTATAAGTTCGTCACTTGGGTCAACCGCCGTCATAGATCCATAAAAAATCCCTGAAAATACGTATGAATGGCTAAAACTACAGGTTTTATATTTTTCCACCTCACAATTCGACGAACGAGCTTCCTTAAAAACAACGGCATTTTTAGCCGATTCACAAACTTCATGATGTTGAAGCACGATATCTGAATCGCAATGTGGAACTGCCATTAAACTTTGACAAAAAGTGGCAACAATGATTAATAGGCTGGTCTTTAACAAGGGGCTCATCTGAGATTCTCCTGACAATCATCAAACCAGCAATACGCATACCAAAATAATGATGGCCGCCCGCCCGGCTGTGTTTGACTTTTTCTAGGAGAAAAGACCCCCAGCGGGTGCCGGACACCCTAGCAAATTTCAATCTGACAGAGCTTCACGATGAGATGAGCTGGCTCAAAAATTCCGAATCTATGATTGGTGAAAAAGTTTGTTTTCTTCTCGATTAGCATCTTAAATGCCGATCAATGTGATGGGTATATAATTGAAACCTCAGTTCGGAACAAACAGCGAGCACTTTAAAGAAGTCCACTTAATACCTAGATGTGACTTTTTCCCAAAAGTCTATAGT
>JBFWYS010000202.1:0-6767 GCA_050186175.1 Pseudobdellovibrionaceae bacterium | reverse complement strand
ATTCTTTTTTTGTTGATTCAAATCTCCCGGGTACTTTTGAGTATTGGTATTTTATCTCTAAATCTGCATTTGGGAAGAGCGGAAATTTTTGAAAAAATCCCTGTCCTACTGGCAACCTTGGACCGGCAATATTAGGACCGCTATGGCAACTGACACAACCAATATTTTGAACCAACTGCATTCCACGCTTTGCCGACAAATTGAGGGCTTCCTTATCTCCTTCGAGGAACCGATCAAAAGGACTATTCGGTGTTACAAGCGTTCGCTCGTAGGTTGCGATTGCCTTAGCGACATTATCGATTGTAATTTTTGTGGAATCGCTAAAAACCTTTTTAAACTGTCTTTGATAGCCAGGAAGACTTGAAATTTTTTGCACCACAAGATCATGGCTTTCCATTCCCATTTCAACCGGGTTGGTCATCGGCCCCTTCGCCTGTTCTTCGAGAGTGGACGCACGACCGTCCCAAAATTGCACCGAAAGATAGGCCGCATTCCAGACTGTAGGGGCGGAGCGTCCTCCCTGCTTTCCGAACACGCCAATTGAGGTCGCTCTGTTGTCTTCGCCGCCTGCCATAACGTTGTGACATGAGTTGCAAGAGACGGTCCCTGTTTTTGAAAGACGAGGATCAAAAAACAATTGTCGACCCAATTCGATTTTCTCTGGTGTCATGAGATTGTCTTTCGGTACATTGACCTTAGGCAAAACCTCGAAAGCCATTGCAGCCGACTCTAGACTGAATGCCGCTACCAGGGTTAAGAGCTTCGAAAAATTGCTTAGGCCCATGTTGTCTCCTTGTGTTGGTTGAAACCATTGCTTTGCATAAACTGCCATGTTACTGCCCAGGCTGTCTTGATTAGACTTACTAACCATTCAGATAAGTCATACTTACGCACCTCCAGTTAAGGTGTTCTAATCTAATTGATTAGTAATACTCATGATGAGGTATGGGATTTTTGTGTCTATCAATGCAGCATGAAAAATTTCTGTTCTTATAGCCGGCGTTTGATGATAAGTTCTGGGCCTATGGCACGAGATCTTAATGTTGATCAAATTAAAAAACTCTGGATTCTTGATCTGATTATTCAAAGCGGCAGTCTTCGGAAAGCCGCCTTGCGAGCAAAGGTCTCGCCTAGCGCGGTTTCTCAGTCACTCTCTTCGCTCGAAAAATCACTTGGAAAGCCACTTTTGGTTCGTAATGGCGGCTCTATAACTCCAACTCAAGATGCGCTCTCAATTCTTGACGTGGTTAGACCTGCGTTTGATGCCTTTGATCGATTGCGCGATATAAATCATGCTCCAGTGCCGAAGATGGCGTGGCTCAATTTTGGAACTTATGAAAGCATTGCCATAGACATTCTTCCAGGAATGATTCACAACCTAAAACAAAAAATGCCACATCTTAGGTTGGGAGTAAGAATCAGCCGCACGGCTGCGCTTTTGACAATGGTAAGAAAAGGCGAGTTATGTTCGGCGCTGGTAACGGAAGTAGATGATCTGGATCGCTTTTATGTTAAGGACGTAGCGGAAGATCGTCTTGGATTCTATGTTTCAAATCGCCATCCAATTGCTCAGTCAGAATGGAAAGCTGTTGACGAGTTTGGCGTCGGGTCGCTTGCGCCTGGTAAAGATGGCCTACCGAGGTATTTTACAAAATTTATGCGACAACTAGAATCAATTCGACCGAGTATACTGAGTGATAGTTTTGAAACGTTGAGAGCGGCAGCTACTGCGGGATCATTGGTTGCGGTGCTTCCGCATCGTGTCGCCATGAGGTCAAACGACCTTCTTGAAATTGCTCCACCAAAGAGTAAGTCTAAAAGGGAAACTGGCGCACATCGGATATGTGTGGTGAGTCAGTCGAGTTGCGATCCTGACGAAACAAATTTCTTAGCAGAAGAAGCGCGCCGGCTGTTGTCTCAAAAGACTGTTCAGTAAGTGCTCCGGTAAAGTCGTGCTTTAAAGGGCGCGTTAGGACCTAGGCCGCAAGTCTGAAGACATTTTCTCGCTGAAGCTCTAGCATATGTGTAAGCCTCAGTAGGAGAATTTGATGAAAAAAGCCATTCGCCTTTTATTTTGCACTTTTTTACTTCCGACGGTTTTTTCAGCCTGCGTGGATTTTAGAAAAAATCAAACTCGTGAGGTCTCCTCTTTTGATCAAGATTCTAATAACTACGATCTTATTGGATTCAAATCCCCCCGATTTCCGCATGACTTATCCTCTGATGAAAAAGATCGCAGAGGGGCTTTTGCGCCTCCTGCCCCCTCGCCGATTTCTAAACTTCCATTTCTCAAAAAAATTGAGAGTCTCGAGCAAATTCAAGAGTTGGGTCAACCGAGTACGGGTTTAGTGCCCGGAGGGCTCTCTGTAAAACTCATCGTGGATTTGCGGCAGGGCACTCCACAAGCTTATTTTATGAACCATAATTTTCGCGTGGGTAACAAAATTCCCGACTCGGCCAAATACCATTACAATTTTGCAGTCGACCACTTAAATGCTACGGAATCACCAGAGGAGTTTAACTCTAAAAACTATTTTAATCCCGATGTTCGCAAGCACACTTTTATTCAAGGAACATTGCAAACTTATGAATACGAAGGCGCTGCACTTTACGGAATTCATCTTTACCCACAAGACGTGCTTCGAGAAGAAGGAATTCTTGTCCTGATGCAAGCGGTGGCCGCCGCTCTTGGCGAAGAACTCCGTCCACTGGCTTTTGTTCAGCAGAATACCGCTCAAACAATTAATTCCGTTGGCTCTAAGCTTGATGAAATCGGCGTTAAAAAATTTACCATCGATCAATTGATCAAAAACCTGAGTTATATTCCGATGAACGAAGGAACAACCTATGGTTACCTCCGAATGTTCCCCGAAGATGTCAACACACTCTCTCCAAAAGACATTCCGTTTTTTGACAAAATTCCACTCGATCTTTCTGTCGTTGCCGGAGTCATTACAAAAGATGTTCAGGATCCCGGAAGTCATATCAATTTAAAATCAAAAGAACGCAAAACTCCGAATATGGTCTTAAGAAAAGATGACTTGATCGAAAACATGAAAAAACAAAATGGCAAACCGATCAAGCTCGAAGTCAAGCGAGACGGTTTCCATGTTTCAAAGTCATCTAAGGAAGAGATCGACAACTTTTACAACGAAAAATTAAAATCCGTAAAACCACTGAAACTCAAGGTAGATCCAAAAGCAAAACTCACCGACTACGAAACTATGTGCCCGAGTTCGCCTGCGCTTTGCGTGAACAGTTTAGAAAAATTTGGTGGCAAAGCCGCAAAACTTGGATTCTTGGCCCATAAAAAAGTCCTGGGAATAGGAAGCACGGAACAAAAAAGACTTGGATACCGCCTCACTCCGACAGGCTTTGCCGTTCCTCTTCAAAACTATGTCGACTTTGTGAACGACCCCAAAAACGCAGACCTAAAAAAGGACCTCACTCAGTTTATAACTCAAGAACAAAGCGGCAACGCACCTTCTGGTGCTGCGCGGGCTAAGGCTATTAAAAATTTGCAAGAAAAATTCTACAAGGCCCATCTTCCTGAAAAGCAGTTAAACGAGATCAATGCCGCCATCGTCAATCTTAAAAAGCACTTGGCCATTGAGTTCCCCGGAGTGACTTTAAAGAAATTGAAGATTCGTTCGAGTGCCAACGCCGAGGATATTCCTGAATTTGACGGAGCCGGATTGCATTCAAGTTTTGGTGCTAAGCTCAAGCTTCCTGCGACTTCCACAGATCTTTGCACGACTGAAGTGGATTCGGATGGTGAGGGAGATGTTGAAACTAAAATGAAAATGGAGCCGGAAAATCTCACCTGTGCCATCAAGGGAGTCTACGCCAGTTTATGGAACCAACGGGCCGTCGAAGAGCGCAGCAATCGAAAAATTGACCACTGGACTGTAGCCATGGGCTTAGCTGTTGTTCCAAGTTACAGTTTCCTTAAGGATCAAAACCTGGACGATTGTGCAAACTCTGTCGTCATCACTCGTGTGATTAACACTTCAGGAACCTATGGCTATACTCTGTCGACTCAAGTCGGAGAGAATCTTGCCACAAATCCAATTCCGGGAACGCAAGCTGAACTCTGCATTGCGACTTTCTTAACTCCTCAATAACCCATTGGTCGGTCTTATTTGAGAATGAGTCGACCGACTCCCAATGAGCCCGTGCGGACTTCGCCAATTCTGAATAAAGAAGAATTGGAAAATGTCGTAAAACTCACTCAGAAAGTTGAACTCGAATATTGTTTAGCTAAACGTGATTACGCCGATGGGGGTGATTGCCATTATAATTTATCTAACCCGGAGAAACCTCGAGCGCTCGATCTCGAGTATAAATTTTTAGGTGATAAACACCAGATTCTATGCAAGCAGGTTCGTGAGTTTTCTGGAAAGTGATCAATCACTTTCTCTCCCGCTCACATCGAGCAAGCTCCGCCGATACTTGATCCAAGGAAAGGTCTCCGAGTCCAATGGGCCCTGAGCCCAAGCTGTCGATCAGCAATTCGACTTTGCCAGGCCAAGAAAACTTTTTCTCAAATCCGTCGATTTGCTGAAACCAAGCTCCGTACTCGAAAAGGACCGGTTTGCCTGCGATCAAGCCCATTTTAAAATTGGCACCTTCGCTCGCTTTCGTAATTTCTTTTCCATTTAATAAAAGCGTAGCATTTTTAAAAGTTTCCGCCGTCAGTTTCACCCAGGATTTGCCATCACAGTACTCCTCATTCGATCTCTGCGAGCTGTAATGCCAACTGCCCGATGGAGCCTGATCCTTTCCGGACCCGCAAGGCCGTTGGTCACCTGGACTCCGGGGGGCCGGTGCTTTCATTCCTTTAACGAATCGAAAACTAATGTCCCGAGATCCAGATCCAAATGGACTCGTAATACTGATCTCAAGATCGCCCGACGTTCCCTTAGCTGAACAATGGCGAAGATCACCCGTATCCATGTGAGTGGAAGTCACCGTCCAATTCGAAAGCTTTGTTGGAAAAACTTTATGGGAATCGACGAGGGCGAATGAAGGACTCGAAAGAAAAAATGGGACAAGTAAAGTAATTAATTCTGACATCTAAAAAGATTAGGCGAAAAATTCGCAGCGCACAAGAATTAATGGTCCACCTTATGAGAAAGCAGCTTTTCGTTTACAACAAATATCTATAACCTTGAATTCTTAATTCATTGAAGGAACGGGAGCCTTTTTTATTTTTTCTATTCGGCGATCGAAATTTGGGTGCGTTAATAGAAACTCAGGCATGTCAAACGAACTATGAGCGTTCAATTTTTCAAAAGTTGTTTTTAAGCTGAGGGGACTTTTTCCCATTTTTATCAGGCTATCAACAGCAAAATCATCGGCCTCAGCTTCGTTTTCACGAGAGTATTTTGTAGAGAGAACGACGAGCGGAATAGAAGTCCAGTCGGTCCCGCCCGAAATCGCAACCAAAAGCAAAGATAAGGCGGAATTTTCAATTACAGATTCCATTAAATGATGGTGATGATAATGACCCATTTCATGGAGCAGAACACTCAAAACTTCTTCGGGCGTTTCGAGCTTTGCAAGTAAAGATTGCGTGATAAAAATATGCCCGTTAGAAACAATAAAAGCATTCGGATCCATTTTTCCGATAATATCTACTCTGATGTCCAACTCCGGAAAATGCACTTGCAAATCTGCAACGGCCAATTCAAATCTCTGCAACTCTTCTTCTTTCAACTCCGTAGCGTCTATGGTGTATTCCGAAAGAAGTTTTTCAGTGGCTGAAGAGGCCCCTTCCAAGATCCAGGGGGGAACGTGCCTTGCAAGCTCACTTGAATATTTAGGAATCAAAATAAAATAGGCGTAAAGAAGTGCCAGAACCATGAAAGCGGCCGAACCTACCGCGTAGGTCCACGAATTCTCTAAGCCATGAACCCAAATTCCGACGCTCAACTTTTTCTTCAATGCAGAAACTCCAGCAAAATCAGACGTCTCAAATCGAAGACTCTCCCCTGCCTCGATCACTCGGGGAATAGATCCGAGTGGCTCAGAAATTCGCAAGTCCGATATTTTATAGCGTGTGGAACTCGCGATTTCGCCGTCACCTTCAAAAAAAATCAATTCCCCTTCAACAACTAGTTCAGCCGAAACTGGCTTTGATGTTTGACCATTAAATAAAAGTCCCCGTACGCGACTCTGCATTAAAGACCGATATCCAAATCCCAAAAGTCAGAAGCGGCATCTGCACGCGCATTCATCTCTCCGAGAGATTCGTCGGTTACAATTGCATTTAGAGTCTCTGGCTTCGCTAAAACTTCGGTGTTGCTAAAGCGATACTGGTGAGTTCGAAGGACCGCCCAAGGAATGAGAAGACCCAGGGTAAAAATACAACCGAGCAAATTGGACAAATAGATCCAGGCTAATTTATTCACCTGAAGAGTTCCTTTGAACTGAATCTCCCCTAACTTTGTTCCAACTAAAATCAAGTTGTATTTCTTCGCGTTGATCCAAGCCGTAACGTAAATCAAAACGCCGTAAACAATCGGCAACATTACCAACACGCCTAGAGTCGACATTCTTTTAATAAATTCAGGATTTTTTTCCTTACCGAGATCCGTTAGGGAGCCAGATACCGCCGCGAAGGCCAAGACCAGCAAGAGGCAGGCCAAATAAAGAAGAAGGGCCATTCCGAAAGCTGAATAGTAAACACCAAAAAAACTTTTGGCATGAGCCCCAAAGCTAAACTTCTCCTTACCATACTTCATATTGCTTACTTTAAAACGCGC
>JBFWYS010000201.1:0-6795 GCA_050186175.1 Pseudobdellovibrionaceae bacterium | reverse complement strand
AATTGTTACTTTTTCTTAAATAAACCCTTGGTGTTTTTGAAGAAAACTACACTTTATCTCTGGGGCTACGGTGTTTTCAACACAAAACAAATTTTTTTGCTCTTTTAGATTTTCTTAATGTAGTTTGCATTGAGGAGGCGGAGTTCTCCGTGCTTTCAACTTGATTTGCAAACGCTAGGAATGCCCACAGAAGTCAATTTGTAGGGTGA
Organism: Pseudobdellovibrionaceae bacterium; assembly: GCA_050186175.1. Taxonomy (GTDB): domain Bacteria; phylum Bdellovibrionota; class Bdellovibrionia; order Bdellovibrionales; family Bdellovibrionaceae; genus JBFWYS01. Next base: position 6,586 of record JBFWYS010000201.1, on the reverse strand, counting down.
GAGACCGTGAAGAGTTTATTGAATAATCTTGGAGTCCAGAATTATTTTTCAGAAAAACGTTTAATAAGCGTGGTTTTTGCTCTGCTTTATTTTGTAATTTGCAAACTTGGATTTTGGTGGTCGGCTCCTTATGAAAATGCTTCTTTGTTTTGGCCTTCATTAGGATTCGCTGTTGCTTGTGTTTTAACTTTTGGTATTTACCTCCTTCCTTATGTTTTTGTGGGAAAATTTTTGGCTCTTGTTTCAATGGCCGGTTGGAAGTTCTCGTTTTTTTTTCCAACAACATTGATTTCTTGTGTTGATCTAATCGCAGTGGCCTTTGCCGTTTTTCTTTTAAAAAGAGTTTTTAGAATTGACCGTAAACTTGAATCTGTAGGCGATATTCTTTCTTTGGTAACGGCGGGTTTATTGACCTCCTTATTTGTGACGGCCCCTTTTTCAGTAATTGTTTTTTCTTTGATGGATGGAGAAGGGCAGGCGTACGAGGTTTTTAAGAAGAGTATTTGGCTCCACTCTTTAATGGGGCACGCGATTGGGATTTCTCTTTTTGGAGGGACCTTTTTGTTATGGTTTTCAAATAGTCTGAAAAAACTACGCGTTTTTAAAGTCATCCGATCTTTAGGCTTCGCAGCGCTTTTTTCGTGTATTCTTGGGGGTGTCTATTTTATTTTTCAAGACGGAAAGCTTCTGTATTTACTGCTTCCGCCTATGATGTTAAGTAGTTTTTTTATGACTCCAAGGCAGGTTTCAACTTTGCTCGCCTTGATCGCCCCGTTAGTTATTAGCCCGATTTCTCTTTATTATGGTCCATGGAAAAACGAAATGAGTCCCCTTGTTTGGGCGAGCTTATACATTTGGGTCTTATGGACGTTTTCCATGGTAGCTGTTATTTTGGTACAAAGACTCACACAAACACAGGAGATGTTAAAAGAAATTTCTTTTGCAAAGTCACGTTTTTTAACTCGTGTGAGCCACGAATTTCGAACTCCTCTCAACTCAATTTTGGGTTTGATTGAACAGCTTCAGGAAACTGAACTCAGCACTCTTCAAAAATCATACACGGACGTGATGCAGAGAACGGGCAATAATCTTGTTCAGCTGGTGAGTGAAGTCTTGGATCTTTCTCGAATAGAATCGGGGAAATTGCATTTAGATCCATCAGTTTTTTCGGTGGAGTCTCTTGCCGATGAAATTAGAAGTCTGTTTGCCGAGCGCCTGCGAAATAGAAATTTGCATTTCGGTGTTCGCGTTGACTCGAATGTACCTGAGAAGTGGACGGGGGATATCAGTCGGGTCCGGCAGGTTTTAGTTAATCTTTTGTCGAATGCCGCCAAATTCACAAATTCGGGAAAAGTCATTGTTGAGATTCGAATGGAAAAACGTCTCGGCGGCGGTGAAAAGTTTTTGGAATTTGTAGTTACAGATTCGGGAATTGGAATCGGCGAAGACAAGCTACAAATGATTTTTGAACCTTTTACTCAAGCCGATAACTCTCTCACGCGTAGATATGGCGGAACCGGACTGGGACTTTCGATCTGCCGGGAACTGGTTCATTTAATGAAGGGTCGAATGACAGTCGAAAGCAAACTGGGAGTGGGAAGTGTTTTTAAGTTTTCCATCCCTCAGGCTGAAGTTATGAATGCGGAATCGATGAAAACAATCGACGTGATGATGGCCAATCATTCGGCCGTAGCACCGAGGGCGATTCCTCAGGCCCTAGCTCGGACCCAAGCACTTAAAATTCTTTTGGTTGATGATAATGTTGATAATCGTTTTTTGATTCGATCTTATTTGAAAGGTGTTCCTGCTTTGGTAGAAGAGGCCGAAAATGGAAGAGTGGCTATTGAACAGTTCGAGAAACAAAATTTTGATCTCGTTTTGATGGATATCGAAATGCCGGAAGTAGATGGATTTGAGGCCACTAAAAGCATTCGTATTTTAGAAAAAAATCGGTTGCTTCATCGCACGCCGATTATTGCGATTACCGCCCATGCACTTGAAGATGAGCGAGAAAAGATGTTATCGGCTGGAAGTGATTACTTTCTGATTAAACCAATTTCCAAGACCCATTTTCTAAAGTCACTTCACCTAGTTTTAGACAGAGGTCTTGAATCCTCGTTCGCTGTAGATTGAGACTTTCGAAATTCTTTTTCAGTCGGTTAAAATATCAGTTCATGAATTGTACTGAGGGGAACCATCATGCCTTATTCTGCTGCATTCTTGAAATGCATATTAGCTGTTAGTTTTGTTTTCGCTTTTTCAGCTTGTGAGAAGAAAAAAGAAGATAAAGACAATAACTCATCTCTTCCTGCGAATGAAGAGCAACAACAGCAACCTTTGCAAGGCCCAAAGGGCGATCAGGGAATTCCGGGACCTCAAGGTCCGCAAGGCCCACAAGGGCTTATGGGACCGATGGGTCCCCCTGGACCAAAAGGCGACACGGGGCCTGCGGGAGCAACTGGAGCCACCGGTCTTAGTGGAGCAAAAGGTGACAAGGGCGATCGAGGAGAAAAAGGAGATACTGGAGCTCAAGGACCACAAGGAGTGCAAGGTGAACAAGGTGTTCCTGGTGCGGTTGGAAGTGTTTTTCCAGTGGCACCTGTCGAGTATACTTTTTCGGCGGTGGCTCAGAGGTATTACCAGCCTTCCATTGGAGCGCCACTCGTAATTCAATTGCCATCTTGGACAGCTGTCTTTCAGATTCCAGCAAGCCTAAGTGTTGTGCCAGGGGGAAATTCTGGAACAGGTTGGGCATCTATTTACGTAGCGGGATACACTTATTGTTATCAGGGGAATGCCTCTAACAATAATATGCCCGATGGAACTGAATTTGTACTTTTACGTTTTAGAAGAACTCCAGGAGAATGCTGGGGCTCAGGAACAGAAGCGATGTCGGGAGAACAAAAAGTTACTATCGGCGGAGCGGTCACTGTGACAGTGAGTATTGCGGGTGGTGGGTGCAGTGCTAAGGCCGGAACGTGTATCGACACGGAAGCGATGGGAGTCTTTACCGTCTACCCGTAAACAAAAAAAAGCCGCCGTCGAATAACAATTCGCCCAACATTGGTAACAGTTCCCTTTCTGCACATGGCCACCCGTGGCCATGTGCAGAAAGGGAACTGTTACCAAATAGTTACCAAATAGAAAGTGCCAGGACCTGGCACCGGTAAAACTGGACTCTTGTCGGATGGGACCTAGCCGATGAGAGGGTATGGCTTTTGTCTTAAGACTTATGATTGGAATGGTTATTTTGAGTGCTGGCTTTTCGGCGAGAGCACAGACCCGTTTGAATCTTGCCAGTCCCTTGATGGCCATGAAAGAGTCTATTCTTTTGCAGAAAGAATTTTTTAGTGATGAAGAGTTTTTTGGCGGAACTGCGTTGATTGACGGTAAGAGCTATTTAGTTTCTGACTTCGCATCGACTTCTAATACTACGGCAAATGAAAACTCGTTTGAATGTCCTCTTCGTGATCCTAGTCACGACGTTTGGGCACCCACATGTCAGTGGAGAGATCGGGCTTTTGCGGATCATGTGCGCCCGCCGTTAAAAAGATTTCCTTTGAGTGAGATTTTTCATTCTTTTGAGGCGGCTGAAGTCTTTTTTAATAAGATAGTAAAGAATCGTGAAATTAAATTTCAATTTATGATCGTTTGGCAATTGGAAAACAGCTTTGGATATTCTTATGAGATCGTTTCCAGTTCAGGAAAAGAAATGATTAAGTTTTACTGCGAACCTATAGAAAATGGTTGGCGCTGTCAGAAATAAAAAGGGCGATTTTTCAACCGCCCTTAATCTCTTTTTATTTTATTTCAGAATCTATTTTCGAGAGAAGAGCTTTTAAGTAGAACTGCTGATAATTTTTGTATTCGTACATAAAATCATCGCGAGTTGGAGAGTAGTCGATATCTGGAACGGCTCCGTTATTTTCAACAGCGACTCCATCAGGTCGATAAAAAAGAGATTGAGTCATTCGGATGACCATTCCTGAGTTATTCAGAGATGGCATTTGATTGACATGACCACCTAATCCTGATGTGGCGACACCAATTAGAGTGGCTCTGCCAAGTCCTTGCATCAACGAAGGAAAAGCATCGCCGCCTGATCCAGACATCTCATCAATTAACATAACAATTGGTTTTGTGTAATGAACCGGATTTGGAGCAATCGCTGTTTCGCCATCAATGGATGTTTTTGGAGTTAAGAAATCACCCGCTTTCCAGGTTTTGAGAATCAAATCACGAACGATCATTGCATTTTTAAATTCAATCGTATCTGGCGTCGAAGAAGTCTTAATCCAATTGGTATAATCTAAATATTCTGTTTTAGAGGCGCGGAGCTCAAACTGCATCGGCTGAAAAGGTGTCGACATAAAGAGCGAAACTATTTTGTGAAGATAATCTACGCTTCCGCCGCAGTTGTGGTCTTGATCGATAACTAAACCCACCGTATTTTTTTCGAGTTCAGAAACAACCCACTCGTAACGTCTAAAGTAGCCTTCGTAGTCGGGCTCTGCTGAACCTGGCTTAGCCGGTGGCAAGTAGTGTGGAATCCTCAAATATCCAACATTTCCCTTTGCGGTTGGATGGTAATACGCCACAAACGGATCGCGAATCAAAACGGTTGCATCCTTTGGAATTGCGACACGAGTCGTTCCCGAACACTGGTAAAATCTTTCAAGCCTTTCGTCACCCAAAAGTTCAACCCAAGTTTCTTTTGAAGAAAGCATTTTGTAATCTTTTATCGGGCCGATTCCATTCATGAAAAGAACACGATTCATCGGGCGAGTCGTTTCGTCGATGGGAGTTCCAGTCTTTTTCCATTCAAGTGTTGCTGTTTCAACGAGATCAGAGGTTCCGCGACGAACTGAGATGCTAACTTTGCTGTTTTCAGGCATTGGAAAAAGTTTACCTGTACGAACAAAAACAGACATCGCCGCTTTTCTGCGGATTGAAATATCACGACCGCTGTAGAGATATTTTGAAAGCTCGTTAAGTGTGATGTCTACGGGTTCTCCGTCAACGGCAACGACTTCGTCTCCTCGGTCAAAAGGAAAATCGGCAACAGGAAGTTTTGCGCGGTCGACGGAGTCAATGAGAACTTTTCCACCCACTAGGTCGGTTAAAATCGGAAGACTTACGCTTGTGTCTGTTGGAATTGAAATATTGAAATGGCCGTCTTTAAAGGCAGCTACGAAACGAACCATAGCATGGTAAAATTCTACGTTCGTTTTGGATTCAGCAATTTCTTCGCGGTAGAGAGCGCGAAGAGCCGGCAAATCTAGGCGAATAGATTCCTTTTTGTAAAACTTAGGCCCATAGTGAGCCTCTATCTGCGAATTGAGCTGATCAAAATCGGCAAGTTTCTCTTCGGTTGTCATTTGAAAACCAGCGAAAGCTGGCAATGCCATAACGATGCTTAAAAGAACTAAAAGACATTTCATAAATCCCCCTCGTGGATGAATGGATACTGCTCAAAATTTGCACTGGCAATAAAAGCTCACGGCGTCAGCAAATAAAATCACTCAATAGCAATAAAATCGTAATGGTCTTTAAGAATTTAGAATGCTTTTCTTCTTTAAAATTCAAAAAGAAGGCCCACGAATTTCTTCGTGAGCCCTAGGTTCTAAATTGTTGGGAGCTTTAAATCGAAGCCCCGATATCACGGAGAACGTACTGAAGGATCCCGCCGTTTTGGTAATAAGCGAGTTCATTTGGAGTATCGATGCGCGATTGAGCTTTGAACGATTTTTTCTGTCCATCTTTAGTTGTGTAGTTCACCGTTAAGACATCGCGAACTTTTGTTCCTGACAATCCCGTGATGTCGAAAGTTTCGAATCCTGTGAGGCCTAAAGACTCAACGCTTTCGCCCGGCATGAACTGGAGCGGGAGAATTCCCATACCAATTAAATTCGAACGGTGGATTCTCTCGTAGCTTTCTGCGATCGCAACACGAACGCCTTGAAGTGCAGGACCTTTTGCAGCCCAGTCACGAGAAGAACCAGAGCCGTATTCTTTTCCACCGAGAACTAACAATGGCGTTCCATCTTTACGATACATTTCCGCTACTGTCGCAACTGGAAGAACTTCACCAGAAGGAATGTACATTGTCATTGGACCTTCTTTTGGGGCGATCATTTTATTCTTAATTCGTACGTTCGCAAACGTGCCACGAATCATGATCTCGTGATTACCACGACGAGCTCCGTAAGAGTTGAAGTCCTCCTTCTTAATTCCGAGAGTGCCAAGATACTCACCGGCTACGCTGTTTTTACCTATGTCACCTGCAGGGGAAATATGGTCCGTTGTCACGCTATCGCCGACCACAAGGAGTGCGCGACCTTTATTAAAATCTTTTACAGCCGTTGGGCGTTTTTCTAAACCGTCAAAGTAAGGAGGTTCTTTAATGTAGGTCGATTTTGCATCCCACTTGTAAAGATCTCCGCCTTCAACTTTGATCGCCTGCCATTCAGATGAACCTTTAAAAACATCGCCGTAGCTGCTCTTGAATTTATCCAAGGTTACATTTTTGTGAACAAATAGTTCAACTTCTTCGCTTGTCGGGAAAATATCATTCAGGAAAACAGGT
>JBFWYS010000200.1:0-6809 GCA_050186175.1 Pseudobdellovibrionaceae bacterium | reverse complement strand
TGGAAAAGTTTTGCCCCGTGAGTAACCATTTCTGGAGTTGAAACATAAGGTTCAGCTACTTTCGAAGCATCAAACGCAACAACACCACATGCAGCTCCACCAGCACTCGGATCTTGAATTTTTTCATCGATTTTTACACCAGGACCGATTGTGCAGATGTAAAGGAAAAATAAGAAGACAAAACCAGACCCAAAAATAAACAACATTAGGCCACTTTTATTGTAAGGTTCTTGAGTAGACACGTTACTAGCACCCCGCCGGCGATACCGCCCAGATGATTATCAAAATTGAAAGATGACAACAAAGTGACAATACACTCGACGACATAGACGGTCATGGCATTTTTACAAATGTGACAGTCCGCAGAAGTCACTACAGACGAGACATTTTTTGATTTTTTTATTTAGTGAGCCGTGCTGAACAAATAAGCATCGACAATCGCAACAAATTTTTCTGCATTCTCAACATTCGCGCAGTGACCTTGCTTTTCGATCCACTGAAACTTTCCATTCGGCAACAGATCCGCCAACTCTTGAGAGTGCTTTGCAGGTAATAAATGATCGTGCTCGCCGTGCAAAACGAGAGTTGGATTTTTAACCTCTTTCGCCTGATGGGTAATGTCTAAGCCATCGAGCGACTTCAAAACTAAATCACCAACATTGTTAACAGCTGTAAATCCGTCTTCAACAATCATCTCTTGAAAATAACGAGACTCAGCATTGTTGTTAAAAATGGTCGAACCGATCACAGCCGCAAGCAGAGCTTTGTCTCTTTTCATCGCCTCGAAAGCCGCCGTCATTGCCTGGTCAAACTTCACACCTCTAGCTCCGACAGGATCTAACAGAATTGCCTTATTAAACATCTTTGGCTCTTGATGCATCGCAAGAACGGCGATGAGGCCTCCTGTTGAATGTCCAACTACGTTTACATTTTTATCTGCGCTGTAACCCATGTGCTTCAAAAATGAAACGTAATCAGAGGCAAAGCGCTTCATTTCGACATGCTCAGGATTCGGCTTTGAACTCTTTCCGCAACCACGCCACTCGGCCATGATCAAAGAACCTTTAAGGTTCTTTCCGTTAGCTTTTTTCTTCCAGATTTCTGCAGATGGGTACCACCAACGATTCGAAGCCAAATTCCCGTGAATAAAAAGCGTATCCTCAGGAAGAACTCCAGGAATCGTTTCGAAGTTCATTTTAAAACCGGTCGCATCTCCTACATTGTAGTTATAAGTAACCATATTTAATTCCTTTCGGAAGATCGATAACCTTCTCGCCATTTTGATAAACAGCGCCTGTCTTGGGATCACCAATAAAATCAAGCCCTTGATTCAACAACCGGTGATTCATCAAAATATTGTAAACCCATCCAGCAGAAAAATCGGGAACGTTTTGAGGAATCTTATGTTCTGAATCGTTAATCACCAAAAGACTTGAACGTGACTCGGCTGGGACTGAATTCCAGAACTCGCTGAACACAGACGGCTCGATATATTGATCACGAGCCGCCAGCACCAAGTGCACGGACTTCACTGGAAAAGAGCCAACAGCTTCAGAAGCTAGGAATTTGCGAACCCCTTGAACCAAACGGTAGACACCTTCAAGCTTATAAGGGTGAGAAAGAATTACGGGTTCTGCACTTGGGTAAGTTGAATAAACAATTTGGCGTAAATAATAATCGTAAAGATCATCGTCGCTAAACGGATTCATTGGATTGGTTTTTCTTACGAACCAAATCTGGCTGCGGATCCATGTATCTTGAGCTCCAACTGGTTTTGTAAATGGGGCCATCAAGATAAGTTTGTTCACAAGCGATGGATATTGTTTTACAAACGCCATCGCAATTGCTCCACCGTAAGAGAGGCCTAAAAGATTATGCGGCCCCTTGATTTTCAACACGTCCATCAAACCCTTAAGGTCTTCAACTTGATCTTGATAAGAAATCGCTGAAAGTGGTGGACCACTCTTCATGATCAAAGATTGTCCCATTCCAAAAAGATCAATACGAACAACGCCGATTTTATTTTTTAAAAGAAAAGGAATGAAATCATTCCACTGTTCTGTTGAATAGGTAAGACCGTTCAACAAGAAAACTGTTGGGTTACCCGGAGCTGCCTTTACAAGATCAACAAAAAGATCTCGGCCGGGACGAACTGTGATGAAGCCTTTATATTGCTGATCGGAAACGCTGTATTCCTTACGTTCCCAAGACGGATCTTTTGGAGCACTTGCAGACGCGATCGCCACGAATCCGACGACAGCCAACAAAATCCCCGCCATTTTTGTTAAAAAAGACATTCTATTCCCCCTCTAATAACTAAAAGAACGTTACAAAACGATTCCGCCGTCAACGCTCAAAGTAGTGGCATTGATATAGCGTGCTTCGTTAGAAGCCAAGAACAAACATGCATTTGAGATATCAGAAGTTTCGCCTAAACGAGCGACCGGTACTTTTGAAGCCATCTGTTCCAAAACTTCTTTTGGCATCGCTTTGGTCATTGCTGTCTGAATAAAGCCTGGAGCGACTGCATTTACGGTAAACCCCTTGCGACCTAGTTCTTTGCCCAAAGTCTTCGTCATTCCGATGACTCCGGCCTTTGCAGCTGCATAGTTAGTTTGTCCAAAGTTTCCGTAGAGTCCTACAACACTAGAAATATTGATGACTCTTTTATCTGAACTATTTGGATTGAATTTTTCGAGTAGAGCTTTGCTGACATTAAACAAGCCCGTGAGGTTTGTAGCAATTACAGAGTCCCAATCTTCTGGGGCCATTTTGACAAAACTTTTATCTCGGGTAATTCCGGCATTATTAATAAGAACATCAACCGACCAAGGAAGGCTCGCAACAGCTTGAGCGCATGATTCCCTCTTCGTCACGTCAACTTGAACCGTATGAAGACGATCACCAAAAGTACTTAACTCATTTTTAGCGTTGTTAAGAGCGTCCTGAGAATAATCCCAGATAGAAACTGAAGCTCCGGCCATTAAAAAATCATGGACGATCTGAAAGCCAATACCTTGAGCCCCGCCCGTGATCACTGCTGTTTTGTTTTCGAACTTAAACGTTGTATTTTTCATAAAACCCACTGTTTTTTAATTGATAATAGAGCGAGATCCCACGCTTAAAAATCAAAGTCAAAGACGCCGCTTGCTGCGTTGCAAGCTCTAGTGCTATCACTCTTGCCAGCCTAAAAGTATTGAGGATATTGCCTATCTCCGCATACTGCAGAGGAGACTAAAATGAGAAGAGCCACGATTGCCGGAACTGGATTATTTGCTCCAGAAAGAGTCGTAAAAAATTCATACTTCAACGACTACTATAAAAAAGACATCGATACTTTTTTAAGAGAACAACGAAATATTTTTGAACGCCGCTGGATGAACGAAAATCAAACGACTTCAGATTTGATCGTTCCTGCTGCCGAGCAAGCAATGAAAACGGCTGGAATTACTGCAAAAGATCTAGATCTCATTATTGTGTCTACAGATACTCCTGATTATCTCTCCCCTTCAACAGCTTCTGTTGTTCAGTACAAATTAGGTGCGACTAATGCTGGAACATTCGATATCAATACGGCTTGCGCGGGATTTGTGACTGCGACGGATATGGCGAGCAAATACATTATGGCAGACGAGCACTATCAGAATATTCTCGTCGTTGGTGCTTACGGAATGAGTAAGTATTTGAACATGGATGATTTTAGAATTTCTAGTCTTTTTGCAGATGGTGCAGGAGCGGCAATTATTCAGCCAGCAAAAGATACCAAAGGAGTCATGGCTTCGACTCTCTATACAGATGGTCAGTACCATGACTACATGGGAATTTACGCAGGTGGAACTTACATGCCTGTGAACGAAGACGTGATCCATAAGAAGAAACATTTACTCGACTTCGCAAAGAAAATTCCGATTGAAACAAATGGAATTCACTGGCCTCGGTTGAGTCATACTCTTTTAAATAGAATTGGCAAAACACCAAGTGATATTTCTCATTTCTTCTTTACGCAGATTAATATTAACAGCATCAAAGAAGCCTTAGATCGTTTGGAACTTCCTCACTCGAAATCTCACAACATCATGGATCGTTTTGGTTACACTGGAAGTGCTGCAATCGGAATGGCTGTGGCCGATGCGGCTTCTGAGCACAAGCTTAAGAAGGGTGATCTTGTGTTTATGCTTGGGTCTGGCGGAGGAATGTCGATGGCGGCACTGGCTATGGAGTGGGGCTACGATACGTAGAAAAATTCAGAGCTCAGAGAGGACAGAGATGCACTTTGAAGTAGATTGGCTTAAAAAATGGAGTATGTACTCGCCTCAGAATATTGCGCTGAAAGATGCCGATACCGGGCGGTCTTTTACTTATTCTCAGTTTTTTGATTTTGCTAATCGTGGGGCTTCTCTTCTTTCTGAAAAATATCAGATTTCTAAAGGTGATCGCGTTGCTGTTTTTTCTACGAATGAAGCTGAGTATGTTTTTCTTTTTTATGCTCTTCAACGACTTGGTGCTATTATGGTGCCGATTAATTTTCGTCTGACCGAGAAGGAAGTAGATCACATCGTTCGCGATTCTTCTCCGAAACTTCTTTTAACTCAGACTGCGCTTGCTCCTGTAATTGAGAAACTGCAAAGTCGCCCTTCGCACGTTGGATTGCTGACTGGGCCAGATAGTTTTGGTGAGCAAATCGAAAAAATGTCTTCTGTTCCAGAAGTTCCGTTTCAAGGATTTCCTGAGGATGCGGTTAAGATTCTTTATACCTCTGGTACGACTGGCTCTCCAAAAGGTGCGATCGTCACTCATCAGATGCTCTTTTGGAATTCGATGAATACCACTTTACGACTCAATATTTCGCAAAATGATTGTACTGTGATCTTTTTGCCTTTCTTCCATACTGGTGGATGGAATGTTCTTACGACTCCGTTTTTTCATCGCGGTGCTAAAATTGTTTTGCTTAAGAAATTTGATCCCGATCATGTATTGAAACATTCAGAGGACGAAGGCGCGACCATTCTATTTGGTGTACCTACAACAATGGACATGATGTACCGCAGTCCGACGTTTAAAGACGTAAGCCTTAAATCAATTCGTTATGCGATCGTTGGAGGCGAGCCGATGCCGGTTCCTCTTATTAAATCATGGGCCGATAAAGGAATTCCAGTTCGTCAGGGTTATGGACTGACTGAGTTCGGTCCCAATGTTTTCTCACTGAACGAAGCAGATGCAGTTCGTAAGATTGGATCTATAGGGTTTCCAAATTTTTATATCGAAGCTAAAGTCGTCGACGATGAAAATCGTGAATTAGGTGCGAATGAAGTGGGAGAACTCGTTCTTAAAGGACCGATGTGTATGGCCGGATACTGGCAAAATGAAAAAGCCACATCTGAAACCATCGTAAACGGATGGCTTCACACTGGTGACTTAGTGAAGCGAGACGATGAAGGTTACTACTACGTCGTCGGCCGCAAAAAAGATATGTACATTAGCGGCGGCGAAAATGTTTATCCTGCCGAAGTCGAAAAAATTATTTACGGCCTGCCAGGAGTCCGCGAAGTCGCAGTCATCGGAGTCGCCGACGAAAAATGGGGCGAAGTCGGCAAAGCTTTTTTAGTTGCTAGCAATGAAATGCTCAACGAACGAGGCGTCCTAGATTACTGCCAAAAACACCTAGCAAAATTCAAAATCCCAAAATACATCGAGTTTCGGTCAGATCTGCCAAAAGGCGACAGCGGGAAAATTTTGAAGCGCGCTTTACGCCCGTAAAGGTGCCAGGAAGTGGTCCCTTCTGCGTAGCACCTTCTGCGAATCATAATTTGTAATTTTCTCATACTTTGGTAGGCTTTTTTCTATGAAAAAATCATTCTTACTTATTTTATCTTTATTTGCCGCTTCTTGTGCTTCCACTCCTGAACGAAAGGTTTCGAGCCTTGTTGAGAAGCCGATTATTATCGGTCATCGTGGTGCTTCCGGATATTTGCCGGAGCATACTCTTGCTTCTTATGAAAAAGCGATTGATATGGGAGCCGATTATGTTGAGCCTGATTTGGTTTTAACAAAAGATGGCATTTTAATTTCTCGCCATGAGAATGACATCACAAAAACTACAGACGTCAGTACAAAATTTCCGGGTCGTAAAAAGAAAAAGACAATTGATGGTATTAAAATCGAAGGATGGTTCACCGAAGATTTTACTTTAGCTGAAATTAAAACTCTTCGGGTCAAAGAGTGGATTCCTTTTCGCTCCAAAGAGAATGACGGCAAATTTCCCGTTGCTACTTTTCAAGAGATCATTGATCTTGTTAACAAAAAGGGTCTTCAGGTTGGCAAGCCGATTGGAATTTATCCTGAACTCAAGCATCCGAGTTATTTTGAGAGCATCGGTTTACCTTTGGAACCAAAACTGATCGAGGCCCTTAACAAGAATCACATGAATCACCAAGATGCTCTTGTTTTTGTGCAAAGCTTTGAGCCTACCTGCCTACAAAAACTAAAACCAAAATTGGATGTCCCTCTTGTTTTCTTGATTGATACTCCTAATCAGATTCCTTACGATCTTGTTCTTAAAAGAGAACCCAAAACTTATAAGGAATTAACAACAGATCAAGGGCTTCAAGAAATAGCGACATATGCAAAAGGTGTAGGCCCGTGGAAACATCATATTATTCCCGCAGAGAACGGAAAACTCGGAATGCCTACTGATTTTGTGAAAAGAGCACACGCAGCTGGGCTCTTAGTTCATCCATATACTATGCGCAACGAGCCTTACTTCTTACCTAAAGAGTACGGTGGAAATCCTGAGCTTGAGTATCATGCTT
>JBFWYS010000199.1:0-6816 GCA_050186175.1 Pseudobdellovibrionaceae bacterium | reverse complement strand
CAATCCTGGGATATACGAGGAACATTCCAGGTGCGGCTTGGCCGGTTTCCGCTTTTTTCCATCCACACGCGGATAATTTTCACCTTGTCCATCACTTGTTGCCGCAGATTCCGCACTATCGCTTAAGGCAAGCTCACCGAATTTTGATGCAAAATCAATCCTACCAAAACTCGCATCATTGTGACGGCTATTTCATGGGCGCATATCCCGCTGTCGATTCGTGGGCTCATGGTGGGAGGGCTTTATGATTTTTGTCTTTTGTGCCGCGATTATTTTTGGGTTTGTTCATCCAGGCAGCAAGTTCCTGTTGAGTTCTGGGATTGATCTCGTTTCATTTTGTCTTTTGTACATTGGGATTCGCTTGGCGGTTCAAATTCCGGTTATTGTAAAAACCGGCGGGCTTCGTGTTGCGACAAAGAAGCAAGGTCTTATTTTGCTTTCCATCGGGATCGTCGGGGCCGCGCTACAAATGACCGAGTTCATGGGAATTGCCGACGGCCTTCCGGTGCCCGTCGTTACATTTCTGGTTTACACGCATCCCGTTTGGACGATTATCTTGGGCCGAATCATCAACGGCGAGAAGATCACCGGCGTTTCGGTCACAAAGTTAGCTCTTGGTATTGCCGGAAGCGCATTTATTTTCTTAACTCAACTGCAATACATCTCCGTAAATCTTCACCTGTTGATTGCTCCGATGGTGGCGGGTTTGATGATCGCTCTTTGGATTTCTCTCAGTGGTAAAGCAAAGAAAGAAAACATCGGGACTTGGACGATTTCATTTTATTATGATTTATTCGCTTTCAGTACCCTTATGGCTTTGCGCGCCTCTGGTCTTATTAAGACCATGCCTACGTCCGAAGTGTTCGAGCTTTTAAGAGAACCGCGATTTATTTCTGGCATGGTGGCCTATTCGATCCTGATTGGATTGCTCCCAAATCTGCTTTTTTATCGAGGTAGCAAAACCACTTCGGCACTTGCGGCGGGCTTGATTTTACTTCTTGAACCAGTCGTTGCGACATTAAGCTCAAGCCTGCTGTGGAATTTAACTTTGCCGCCGCTGTTCGTATTGGGCGCGGGCCTGGTTCTTCTTTCGGGCGCGCCGGTCGAAGAGATTCCATTCTCGAAGCTGGCCGCACAATTCAAGGGTCTATCTCTCAAACAAGCGGCACAAAAAGCGTTGTTTCTTTTCATCTTGATTGTGGCATTGCCGTGTGATGCCGCTTTGAAACCTAAAGTGCTTCATATCTGGGAAGTCGTTCCTTCGGACGAGGGCGATTACACAAATTCCAAGGAGTTAAAGTCTATAGACATCGCAAGTGATTTCGCGGTGTCTGACTTCAAGGCGAAAAATCCAGGCTGTGCTTTTACGGTGGACAAGTCTCTCTCCCGAGGAAGCGAAGAGGTCTTGTTTGAAAAAGTAGCCCTGATCGCAAAATCCACTACTGACGCGGAGATTGTTGTGGGCATGACAAGATCAAGTTTCGCACGTGTGGCGGCAACCGCTGCCAAAGGATCGAAGCTTAGGGCCATTTCCATCGGGGCTGCGACCGCGAACTTAGCCGACATCAACAAGAGTTTCGTAAGCGTTGCGGCTCCCTGGACGAGCCAGTGGGAAGCTCTTGAGTCGGACCTGACCCGCTCGCAATGTTCTAAAGGAAATACTTTCGTTTTTTTTGATTCAAACGATTATTTGTCACGGCAGTTTCAAGGCGCGTTTGAAAGTAAATTCGGAAGAGATCAAAGCTTTTCAATCGGCAATTTCGATTCGAGCATTAAAAAAATTGTTGGCAATAAGCCGTGCATCTTTTTGGCTGTGAATTTTTCAAAGGCACAGATGCCGCTCACAAAGTTGGCTAAAGAAAATCGGAAACTTAAAATAGTGGGCATTGGTGACTGGAACTACTACGCCCCCGAACTTCGCGCTCTTTTAGCAAATACGTCTCAGCCGTGGGACGTATCGGTTCCGACTGGTTGGACTCCGACGGTCACGGAAAAATCAAAAGCGTTCAGCAAACGATTTGAAATAGCCATGAAGGAAGAAGCATCTCCCGTTGCCGCGTACACCTACGATGCAACGACGATGGGGCTTCATGCTCTTTGCGAGAATGTTGAGCCGAATACTTTTTCAGTTCAGACTTTTAAAAAATTGCCGAATCTCCTTCGAGCTTATCAGGGGCTTGCGGGGTCGAATAACTTAAAAAGCCCTATGCAAATCGTGAAATTTAATGAGGCGAGGTAGTCGGTATGTCGAAATACGATCATTTGAAACTAAAAATAGTAGATTCTGAATTCAAATATGTCTTGCTGAAAAACAAAGAAGATTTGACGGAATTGGTAGTCAAGTCCTCGGATCTTCCGATTGCTCTATTCAGCGGTGATGGCGAGGTGTCGGCCATCGTACCATCGAATATCGAGTGTGATTCCGTCAAAGCGGAGACCGAATGGATTTGCCTTCGCATCATTGGAGAGATGCCGTTTGGAACGGTTCAAGGTCTTATCGCTGAAATTTCCGGCATTCTCGCAAATCATGGAATGGGAATTTGCGTTGTTTCCACTTTTTTGACGGATTGGTTCTTTGTGAAAGCCAAAAACAAAGACAGGGCGATTTCAGACCTCAAGACCGCAGGATGGAAGTTTGCCGAAAATGAGTAAAAAGGGATTTAGCGTTGACCATATATTGACGGCATCCACGCACCGCCTGATGCTCTTTGGCGCTGGTGCCATCGTCATCGCTTTCCTGTCGCAGTTTTACGTTTTGTCTTATCAATCCCACCGTGCCGCATGTGAAATTGTATCGGCGAGGCTGAATCAATTCATCGGGCCACTTAGCCGAGAACTTGCCGTTGGAGAAATGTCAGTCGCCAGTTCCGTGTTCGACGACTTCAAAAAGGTTATCGAAATTCCAGGCGCAAACCCGTCTCTTGAGATGAGGTTGAGCACCCACGCCAATGAAAATGTGCGGGTGCCTGAGATATGCAAAGCGTCCATGTTTGGAGCCGATGTTTTTGCTCCGATTTCGTTTGCGGGTCAGACCGTCGCAGTGATTGAAGGACGAATCACCTATTTTCCGACGTTGCCGCTCATTGGTTTTGCGATGCTTGTCGTCTTCGGCCTTATGTGGGGCGTGCGTCTTTGGGCGATGAGACTTTTAAGGCAAATTCAAAGTCTCGTGATTGAACCGATCAAGGGACTTTCAAGTGGTGAACCTCTCAAAGAAAGTGAAAAGCTTCCTTTTGAGGTTCAAGACGTGGGCCGCAACATTGATGGGCTTAAGGCGAAATTGGTTGAGGATGAAAAATTGTCTTCCGAGCTTGCGCGTGAAAAACAAATGAGCGAGTTGGCCGTGCAAGTGGCACATGACATTCGTAGTCCGTTATCCGTACTTGCTATGATGGAGCGTGAAGACTTTCAGTTCGACACGAAAACAAAGGCATTGATGGCGACGGCTGCAAAGCGTATTCAGGATATTTCTCAATCGCTCACCAAAAAGTATCGAAAAGAAAAGTTAAACTCCGCGCCTGAGCGAAGCGAAAAGGCTCTGGCAATCGTCGTGCTTGAGTCCATTTTGTCCGAAAAACATTCTCTTGCCATCGAGCGCGGCGTTCGTCTTTCCTCCATAGTCGAAAGTGCTGCTCGATGCGTATTTGTGGACGTTGATAGCGTCGAACTTGGGCGCGTAATTTCAAATCTGATTGATAACGCTATTGAGGCGTTTGAGGATTACAAAACGGAGATAAGAGAAATTTTTGTAAACGCGCACCTTGAGAGTGAAATGTTGATAATTTCAGTGCGTGATACGGGTCCAGGCATAGACTCGGCGGTTTTGCCGACGCTTGGGCAAAAAGGTGTGACTTTAAAAAACTCAGGCAATGGGCTTGGCCTTTTTCACGCGAAAAATGTCTGTGAACTGGCTAAAGGAAATTTTCTGATAACCTCCGAAGTAAAACGTGGGACTTCCGTTGTTTTGAAACTGCCGTTGAAGGGAAAGCTCGCGTTTGTGCTCATTGATGACGACACTTTGATTCGTGACGCCTGGAGCCTGAATGCGGAGCGTGATGGAATTGAAATATTGACCTTTGAAAGCGTTGAAGCCTTTTTGAAAGCCAACTTGCCAAAAGAGACCTTGATTTTCTTGGATGAGGATTTAGGTAATGAGATTCGCGGTACGAAGAAAGCGCCGGATTTGTGGAATCATGGCTATAGAAAAATTCATTTAACGACGGCTCATGCTGAAATTACAGAGCTGCCACCTGAAATCACGGCTATTCACGGGAAAAGGTTTCCGGCGCGACAAACCTATAATGAAATGAATTAGCGATGAGCGGACTTTTTACGCTCACCAAAGTTGAATAGTTCTTGCGGCGTTACATCGAGCAGTTCCATAAGCAGGATAAGTGTAAAAAGCTTTGGCTCCCGTTTTCCGGCGAGGATGTAATTTAATGAGGCGCGGGATATGTCATCGCCCGCCTGACGAATCCAAAAGTCATATGGGGAAGAGTACCCTTTTTTAAGAATCAGGCTCTCAAGGTGTCGGCCAAACTCCTGTAAGCGTTTATTATTATTAGATTTTCTTGCTGTTCCCAAAATTCGCTCCGTCCACTTCAGTGTACGAGCGACGAATTTTTTAGGCGTCCACAGTTGTTGACTAAAGAGAAATGATATATACTGCGCCAGCGAAGAAAATGCCTAACGGTAAACTAGGCAGTTTCGCCGTGAGGTTTCGACTTCAGTCGAGACCAGTTTTTCGCAAAATATGGCTCATCTTAACGCCATAAAGACGGCAGAGGATGGAAAGCTCGATCACATCGACTCGACGTTCGCCGCTTTCAATCTTCGATATGAATGGAGGATGTTTACCTAGAGCGGTGGCAGCTTCGAGTTGAGTGTAATCGGCGGCGAGTCTAGCCGCTTTAAGCTCCTCGATAAGCTTTTTATAATCCTTTGTGTGCTGTGTTTTTTTCGTGATGACCCCCAAGAACTCGGGTTAATCGTAAAAGAGCACCGAGTGATTTCCCAAAATCGGAAATTCCGATTATAGGAAAAAGGCCAATAGGCAGAATGGCGGTGTTGAAATGAAAAGGCAGAAAATAAGCGGTTGTCCCGCTAAAAGTGGGAGCAAGAAAATATGAGTAGTAATTGCATATTACCGGATCGCTGTGAGAATGTCGTGCGCCTTGCGGACTTCCACTTTGATTCTCTCCGAAAATACATGCAGCCGCTCTATGCCATGCTTGTGAGTAATAACGAAAAATCGGAAGAGGAAAAGCGTCTGATTCGTCATCAAGCCGGTGCGGAATTTTTGAAACGTCTAAGAACCTATCGAGGCCAGTCCATCGAGGAATTAGCGGAGCAGCTAAACTTAGGGGCAGATGAGTTGAAGCGCATTGAGAGCGGAGAGGTTGAAATCAGCAGAGGAATTTTAAAGTCTTATATCGAAATTTATTATGGCGAGCGGGAACTTGAACATTTCAACGAAAGGCTACGGGAATTTCAAGCTCCCTCGATCCGGTCCGCAAGGATGGCGTTAGCTTACGACGCACTTAAGCGTTTTGGGATCATCATGGACGGAGTGGACTATAAGGCCCTGCATACGCCACGGGGCAAGTGCCTGACTTTTTCCCGCACCAATCGCACATCGCCAGCGGAAAGCGGCGACCAGGGGTCAAGGTGAGTGTTCCTGTCGGACGGATTTTGGTCGTCGATGATGACAAGAGTATGCTCTGGGTTTTGGAAGAATACTTGCGGTCTTCTTTGAGCTGCGCTGTCATTGGTGTTGGCTCCGTAAATGAAGCGCACCACCTGTTGCGTGAAGACTCTTTTGATCTGGTCATTTGTGATTTTCACATGGACGGTGAAACGGGTCTGGATTTATTGCAGCGTTTGATCGCTGAAGACATTCGCTTGCCGTTTTTTCTCTACACGTCCAGCCCGAACATCCATGAAGACAGCTTTAGCGACCTAGACTATATTTTCTCGGTCGTTCATAAGCCTGATGTCGAGGGGTTATTAAGTCGAGTGAGTGAGGCTTTAGGCCGTTTGACTTGTCCTACGGCTTAAGCTTTTTAAGTTTATTGCGGTAAAGGCCATCCGGCACAAGAGCGGCTTTGTCTTTTGTGCTGAATATCGCACCATAGGCGAGGTCAAAGTCCATCGTTACGACAAAGGGAAGAATTGACGAATCTAAGACGTTTAAAATCATCGCATCTTGGCTGCCGAGAGCAGTTTCCTCACAACGTCGATACATTTCATCCCAATGAAGCTCTTTACGAAAAAGATCCTTGGCGTCATCGGCTCGCATATCGAGATAGTTCAAGTCGAGCTGTTCGACTAAAGCATCCCAGGAGCTTGCAAGATGTCCGCCGAGATATTCTTTGCAGAACTCGGTCCAGCCGATATGCCCTGAGTGGTTTTTGGGGAGAAATGTTTGCTTGCATTCCTTTATGCGGGAATCGGTCAAGTAAGGTTCGTTGCCTCCTCG
Organism: Pseudobdellovibrionaceae bacterium; assembly: GCA_050186175.1. Classification (GTDB taxonomy): domain Bacteria; phylum Bdellovibrionota; class Bdellovibrionia; order Bdellovibrionales; family Bdellovibrionaceae; genus JBFWYS01. Next base: position 338 of record JBFWYS010000199.1, on the reverse strand, counting down.
TCCCTGGTTGTCGATCCAGCCTTTTTGAGTCATCAACTCGCTACGAACCGCAGCCGAAATTTTCCACTTGGATGACGGGGCCAGCATTCCCATAAGATTTTCAGTAACAATCACGCGCCTTTTATAGTCGATAAACTCAGCTCGCGCGGACACGGTGACAACAATGGGAATTGAGTAGTCCACAAGTTTTTCAAAAAAAAACTGTGCGTCTTCGTAGAATGCGTGATCCCTGTCGCTGATAGCGATTAAAAAATTCGTATCAGCAAGACAGCCTGGCGGAGTGCCATTTTGCTTTAAATAAATATCAATTTCAGAAAACGGATGACACTTGCCCAAGC
>JBFWYS010000198.1:0-6823 GCA_050186175.1 Pseudobdellovibrionaceae bacterium | reverse complement strand
AAAAATGAAAGATACTCATTAATTGTAATCATTGGAGTGTCTTCATTACCGCCAAAAGTTAATAAAAACTCAAACGCAATCGGGTAAACGGCGAAGTAGGCAAATGCGACACCCGCGAGAAAGAGAATACTCCCGGTAAAAATAAATCCAAGCGTGTATTTTCTTTCTTTAGAATAAAGGCCAGGAGCAATGAATTTCCATAATTGATAAATTAAAAACGGGCACGCGAGAATGATACCGGCCACTAAAGTGACCTTCAGGTAAGCAACAAATTTATCCATCACTCCCGTAAACACAAGTCCTTGTCCATGAAGAAACGGCGCGATGGGTTTACGAACTATATCAAAAATTTTGTCGCTATAGTTATAGGCCAAAATCGAAGTCGCTGCGACAGCGTAGATTGAATAAAGAAGTCTTTTTCTTAGCTCGGTGAGGTGATCCACCAAACTCATAGCTGTAGAGTCATGTTGTTCGTTTTGAGTCATCGGTTTCTTGCGCTGGAATTGCGGCTACTTCAGGTTGAGGAGTTTGTTTTGCATCTTGATGAACATGATGTGGGTTCTCGGCTTGCTGACTAGAAGCTGAAGTCGATTCTTTATCTTCAGGGGGGCGAATAACCGGAGACGGAGGTCGTATCTCTGAAGTAATAGTACCCGTGAGATCACTTTGAGCGCGCTTTAATTCATTCAAAACTCGACCGAGAGTTCTAGCAATCTCAGGAAGTTGTTTTGGCCCGATAAAAATGAGAGCCAAAATTCCAAGTAGCAAAATTTCCGTGAATCCCAGATTGAACATAAAAGGAGTAGATCAATTCTAGCCTTGTTTGGCAAGTTTGGCTTGATCAGATGGCAGAGTCACAACACCCTTTTCCACCAGTTTTTCACGAGCCAACTCCGAGCCAGTACGAATATAACGGTCATAGAGCCTAAGTATGCTTTGATCAGACTCGATAAACGATTTTTCGCTAATGTAGGCAAGCACATCTACGTATACCAAAAATCTCGAGCCAATATCCAGATAAACTTGAGAAAAAAGGTCCTCACGTACGCTAGAAGCCAAGTTAACATAAGCGCTTCCACCAATATCTGCATAATAATCAATATCCACTAATTTTCGAGCGAGAGAATCACCGAAGAAACCACTTACATAAAGCGACATATCGGCCAGTCGTTTTAAAAGTTCGACCTTTGCATTTGTTTCTGAGTTACTTGCGCGAAGAAACATTTCAGCCAAAGTTTCAATTTTATTGGTTCCATCTGAGTTCTGTTCGTAAAGATTTTGCGTCAACATGTAGTGCTTTAAAAGCTCGACAATATACGACTCAACTTGTGGATAAGTTTCGACACGACGGCTTTGTAGCGCTTCTCGCACTGCCGTCGCAAAGTATTCATGAGGAGATACAAGGAATGTTTTGCTCATTTCTCTCCCTACTAACGGTCTATCTCTCCTAATATTTTAACACATTCTTGTTATCTCTCGTATAAAGCCTTTGAATACTACGACTTTTGTCTCAGAATGAGATTTTTGTTCAAATCAGGATCAAAGGATAGATGTAAAATCTCGACTGTCCGTGCACCTTGAAAAACGCCGATACCTTATTGAATGCGCGCGTTTAGGAATTTCTCCATCATTCTGCTTATCGTCTTTTTTGCTGTGGCATTTGCAATTCACAAGCTTCAATATCTTGCATACAAAGAAAAAAACTTTAAACAGGATGAATTTCGGAAAACTCTGAATCTTGCCTTAGAGGCTAGAAATCAAGGCCTTCGTTCGACGGTTGCAAAACAAACTCTTTTTCCTGGTAGAACTCAGCAAATGAAAGCGATACTTTTCAGAGAGGAAGAACCTCTTATTCCATCGTTGGCGACTATCATGCGGTTCCGACCAGTAAAGAATCGACCGCACCTCAACTTAACGGTTTCGCTATTCAGAAAGGAACTTCAAGTCGGTCTGCCCTTGTAGTTCTCAATCATCGAACCGGCTCATATGGAATCTTCACTCGTAGATTTAAGGTTCAATACGCAGATGAACAGGCTTTGAACTCGTTAAAATCTGAATCGCGTATCACGGTCGAATTCCACTTTCCAGAGATCAATTTAGCCCTGATCGGTGTAGAGGACGTAAGTTTTGCGAATATTAAAACCTGGCTTGAATCACAGCCGGGAATTTTGAACGTTGATTTTGAAATTTTGGAAGACCGTCCCGGAGTTTTAAAATGAAATTTTGGGAACCTAAAACACTTTTAATTTTGCTCTCTTTGGCGGTCCTTACAGCTTGTCAGCCGAGCTCGAGCGGATCTGGAAAAAAAACCGGAAAAAAAAACAATACACAGATTCCTATAGACGAGATAAAAGACCAATTCGCCCTTTTAGGGGATCCAAAGGAAACAGCATTTCAAGATCGCAAATACAGTTTTACCTCAACCGCGGTGTCCCCCTTTAAGGATGGCACTTTTAAGCTCGAAGATGCACCCTCGTGGCTTTCAGTAGACTCGACAACCGGTGAAGTTTCGGGCACCCCAAACGATGTTTTGTCCGCCTTCATTTATAAACTCATTTTTGAAGCCTCTGTGCAAGCCGAAGCAGTAGGCACTTACCCACTTACCGTTTTTGGAAATCCACTAAAAAAATATCAGTGGCATTTAACAAACACTGGACAAAAGACCTTCTCTGCCAATGCAGGAACCGCAGGAGAAGACATTAACATGAGCAAAACTGTCAATTCTGGAATTACGGGCCTTGGAGTAAAAATCGCGATTTCTGATACTGCAGCTGAGATGAATCACGAAGCCCTCGTCTTAAATGCAATTCAAAATGCATCACGCGATTACACGCTCTCTTACCCTTACAACACAAGCCTTTTTGCCAAACTTTTAGACCGCGACTCAAGCACAGGTAAAAAGCCTGAACATCACGCGACTGCCGTTTCTGGAATTGCTGTTGGTCGCGGGTGGAACAATGTGGGTATTCGTGGTGTTGCGCCTTTTGCAAAGTTCGCCGTGTTTAATTATGTAGCCTGGAATGTCACCCAGACGACTGAAAAATCTCTTGATCAGCTCCAAGGAAATTTTGATGTTTTTAACCAAAGTTGGGGCGTAAGCGCACGTTACTCATTAGAGTATGACTGGGATTACGACAACTTTCTTTTCGATCAGATTAAAAAAGGTCGAGACGGAAAAGGACCCGTCTATGTTAGAGCCGGTGGAAATGGTTTTGATGTCGATAGCGACTCGAGCGTATTCGCAAGCCAAGCAGTAGGCAGCGATCCATACAATGCAACTCCTTACGTGATCGTTGTCGGCGCTCTCAATGCCAAAGGAGAACGCGCGAGTTATTCTTCTATTGGGTCGGCGCTCTGGATTTCCGCTCCTGGAGGCGAATTCGGAGATGACGATCCAGCAATGTTAACAGCTGACCTATCTGGATGTTCGGAAGGGAAATCAAAAACTACCGCTACTTTTAATTCTTTTGACAAAGGAATCGCTCCCGAGAATCCAGGCTGCAACTATACTTCCGCATTTAATGGAACCTCAGCAGCCGCGCCCGTCGTAAGTGGCATAGTAGCTCTGATGCTTGAAGCGAATCCAAATTTAAGTTGGAGAGATGTGAAATATATTCTTGCTAAAACTGCAACTCAAATAGATCCAACTTTTGATCGAGTAGACCTGACAAATGGATATATCTACGAACCTGGGTGGGTTACCAATAAAGCCGGATTTAAGTTTCATAACTGGTATGGATTCGGACGAGTGAATGTAGACGATGCGGTGGAAATGGCAAAAAACTACAATATAGATCTTGGGATTTATAAAGAAACGCGGGATTACGACTCGGCAACAGGCCAATATATTTGGCGCTGGAAGACTCCTTCAATTGTCTCAAATATTCCTGACAATGATATTAATGGAACAAACACGCCTGGAATTTTTGTTCAGGACAATTACACCATCGAAGCCGTACAAATCGAAATCGACGTCACCCACACATATCCGGCCGATCTCGCCGTCGAACTTACTTCTCCCGAAGGAACAAAAAGTATTCTTTTACCTGCACTCAATTCTTATACAGGGATGTCTGATTTGCCTGACCTAGTTCTACTCTCTAACGCCTTTTACGGAGAGAAATCTCGCGGAAATTGGCAAATTAAACTGATCGATGTCGCTTCCGGAGATTCAGGGACCCTAAATCGCTGGAAGATCAATATCGTTGGGCACTAGTACCTACAAGGGATTATTTGGTCCCACCAAACTTATTATTGGTGGCGCCGAAAATAATTTTTGGCTCACATGAAGAATATCATCTGAAGTGACCGCGCGATATCTTTCTGCAATTTTAAATGGCTCATTATAATCGATTCCGTAGATGTCATCAAAGAGTATCGAGGCGTTTACGGCCGATGTTCTTTGTAGATCAATATCGTGACGACCAATTAGATATTTCTGGGCTCTTTCCAATTCATCTTTTGGAACCTTTGAACTCATTAACTTTTTGAATTCTTGCTTTAACATCGAAAGTGCTTTTTCAACTTTTTCTGGAGAACATCCGATATAGGCACCGAAATATCCAGCATCAATTCCTTCCATTCTCATTGGAGAAACCGAGTATGCAAGAGAGTTTTTGTCGCGAAGCTCAAGAAAAAGTCGCCCCCCTTGTCCTGCAAGGATGGCCTGAATGACCTGCGCCACATAACGATTCGGATCTGTGAGAGTCAATCCTGGATAGCCAATCATTAGGTGACTCTGTTCTTTTTTAAGGGCGGAGAAAATGATCTTCTCTTCTTTGTTGCCAGAAAAATTGAATTTATTCTCTACCTTTTTGCCGGATGGCATTTTCTTTGTTAGTGCTTCAAATTGATCGACAATAAACTTACGATCGAAATTTCCTGTCACGCAAAGGGTTAAATTTGCGGCGGAGAAAAATTCATTTTTGTTTAGCTCGATATCCTTCTCGGATATTTTGCTGACCGTTTCCTCGGTTCCAAGCATTTCGCGATGATAAGGGTGATCTTTGAAAATTCCTTTGGCAAAATTCACTCCCGCAATGGATGCAGGCTGATCTTTTTTAACTTTGATCTGCTCGAGCATCATCAATTTTTCACGCTCTACAACAGAAGGCTCCCAAACTGACTCTGTCAAAACATCGCCAAAAAGATCCATGCCCTTTTTCTCGAAGGCCTGAAGCATTTCCATACCAAGCCCAAGTGAATTTCGACCACTAAAACCTCCGATACCCGACGCCATCTCTTCAGATTCTTTGTAAATATCATTTTCAGTCCGATTTCTAGTGCCGCCTGTCCAAGTTCTACTGATCAGCTCAGTCAGACCGGCTTGATCTTCTTTTTCAATTCTAACTCCACCCATGAACGCTGCCCGAACAGAAATCATCGGCGTCTCTTTTGATTGGCGAAGTAAAAGTTGGGCGCCACTCACCAACCTGATTTTTTCTGTTTCAGGACGAGCCCTAGAAGCCTGCATGCTCCAACTTACAGTCGGTATTTTCTGCTTTTTGATCTTCTCAATCTTAGTTTTTTGAGATTCTAAAAGTCGTTTCTCAAGATCTTTGGTCCACTGTTTTAAAAATTTTTCGGTTTCTTTGTTCGCACCCTTGCCCATAAAAATTTGAGTCAACGTTTTAGTTGTTAGATATTTCCTTGCCGCCTTTGTTATGTCCTCAGCTTTGAGTTTATGAATTGCCGTCATGTATTTTTTAAAGTGATTGTAGTCTTTGGCCAAAAACTCCATCATTCCGGCTTTTCGTGAAAGTCCATCGACGGTCTCCATCGAATAAAGCTGCTCGCTCTCTAGAATTGTAACCGCCTTCTTAAGTTCTTCGGCCGCAACTGTTTTTTCGCAGATCGAAACAATTTCGTCTGCAATTTTTGCAAGAGCCTCTTTCAAATTCTTTTCATTCAACGTAGCACTCAAAAAGAAAAGGCCTTGATCTGTAGGGGTATAGGCACTGGCTCCAACAGAGTTGACAAGCGGAGATTCAATTCTCAACGACTTTACCAATCGCGAGCTGTCACCTTGCCCCAAGATCATCGACAATACGTCGACCGCCGGAATGTCCTTATGAAGAGCTGTCGGGATTTTAAAAGCGAGGTACAAAAAATTCTCTTCGAAAACAGCTGGAGCCGCCTTGATTCTTGGCAAAGTCTGTTTCGGCTCTGATTTCCTTTTGATTCTCTTGAGTTTGTAGCTTTTGAATTCGCCAAAAATAGAGTTCACTTTCTTTTTCATTTCAGGACTCGAAAAATCACCCGCTACGACTAGAAACATATTGTCGGGCACATAACGACTGTGAAAGTAATTAAGCAGAGTTTTCTTTGTCACTTTGCGAATGACTTTATCGTAGCCAATCACAGGAATTCGATACGGATGATTTTTGTAGGCCGTCGAGAACAAGAGCTGACTCGCTTGGCGGCCCGGAGAGTCTTGTCCACGCTTGATTTCCTCGATAACCACTTCTCTTTCGTTATCGATTTCTTTCTCGTCAAATGCCGGAAATCCCATCATCTCACTGATGGCCTCTAAACCTGTATCCGAGAACTCTTTAGAGATCGTCACATAAAAAACAGTTTGATCAAATGAAGTATAAGCATTTAATTCTCCGCCTGATCCTTCGATTGTCTTTGCAATTTCTCCGACTTGAAATTTCCGAGTCCCCTTAAACACCAAGTGTTCTATAAAGTGACTGATTCCCTCTTGGCCCTTTTGTTCATCGGCACTTCCTGTGCGAACCCACATTTGAATGGACACGACCGGAGATTTATGGTTTTCCAAGAGTAGAACTGTGAGACCATTTTTCAGTTTAAACTTCTGATT
>JBFWYS010000197.1:0-6846 GCA_050186175.1 Pseudobdellovibrionaceae bacterium | reverse complement strand
TAGAAGATATTGAATTGTTCGGCGAATATTTCCATATATTGCACGCCCTTCCTCGACAGCCGAAACAATAGTCGAGAAATTGTCGTCTGTTAAAATCATGGACGAAGCCTGACGGGCGACTTCTGTACCACCCTTGCCCATCGCAATCCCTATCGAGGCTTGCTTTAAAGCTGGAGCATCATTCACACCATCTCCGGTCATGGCGACAACATTTCCTTTATTTTGCCAAGCCTGAATGATTTTTAATTTATGTTCTGGTGTGACCCTTGCGTAAACGGCCGTACGCTCCACATGTTCTTCAAGGTCTTGCGCGGACATAGTATCCAATTGGGCTCCGGTTAGAACCTGATCGAACTTGCCGTCTTCGACGATTCCAAGTTCCCGAGCAATAGCCTTAGCGGTTATCGGATGATCGCCTGTAATCATGACGACCTTTATTCCAGCCGCCTTACATTCTTGAATGGCTGGAATGCTTTCCTTCCGAGGAGGATCTGCAATAGCAATCAAACCTAAAAACGTGAGATTGTTCTCAACGGAAGAATGATCCTTATAGAGGGTAATATTGAATTCTGTACGAGTTTCGCCAAGAGGCTTTGAGGCAATAGCCAATATGCGTCTACCCTGAGAAGAGAGAGTTTCAATAGCAATCTGGATTTTATTTTTTTCAACGTCATTTAATTTACAAAGAGGGAGAATAGATTCTGGAGCACCCTTGCTATGAATAATGACCTGAGAGTCCGATTGAACCGCAACACTCATTCGCTTTCTTTCGCTATCAAAGCTCCACTCAGCTAGCCTCGGAAAACTTGAAGCCAAAATTTTAAGATCAAGATCATGATTTTTTGCTAAATAAAGAAGTGCTACTTCTGTGGGATCGCCCGTAGCGAGCCCATCATCATTGATGGAAGCATTCGAACATAAAACCGAGCATTCTATAAGGCGTTTTGAGTCGTGGACCTGTTCATTTACTCCCGCTAAGTTTCCGTCGAGCTCATTTAAAATTCCTCTAGCAGGAATGAATGTCTCCCGCACTCTCATTTTCCCGGTAGTCAACGTTCCTGTCTTGTCGGTACAGATGACATTGGTTGAACCCAGAGTTTCCACAGCGGGAAGATGCCTTACAATGGCATTTCGCTTTGTCATGCGACTCACAGCCATCGTGAGAGCCAGGGTCACAACAGTAGGAAGGCCTTCTGGAATCGCGGCGACAGCCAGGCTTATTGCCGACATTAAGACATCAAGCCATTTCTCTCCATGAACGATACCCAGTATCGCAACGATAACCACGACTAGTCCGCAAAAAATAAGCAGCTTATTGCTAACTTGCTCAAGCTTTGCTTGCAGGGGAGTTTTTGCGGAGATGCTTGCGTCAAGTAGCCCAGCGATGCGCCCAATTTCTGTATTCATATTGGTGGCGGTGACTACGGCTCTAGCTGTTCCAGTCGTTACAGCCGTGCTGGCAAAGAGCATGTTTTTTCTATCAGCTAAAGTTGAGCTTTCAGAAACCGGATGAGCCGCCTTTACGACTGGAAGAGATTCTCCCGTGAGAATGGCTTCATCGGCAGAAAGCTGACTTGCTTGAATGATCCGACAATCAGCAGGCACATAATCGCCCGCTTCTAAAATCAAAATGTCACCAGGACATAGATCCGAACCCATTACCTCTAAAATATTGCCGTCTCTAAGAACTCTAGCCTTGGGGGCAGACAATTTCTTCAAAGCCTCGACGGCAGCTTCTGCTTTTGTTTCCTGGAAGTAACCAATCAAGGAATTAATAATTACGATGATGGCGATGGCGACTGAATCGGTGACTTCACCCAGTACGGCTGTAATAAATGTCGCAATCAAAAGTATAATCACCACAGGACTTTTTAGCTGGGATAAAAATCTTTGTAGGGCGCTCACCTTTTTTTCGGCTCTTAAAACATTGGGTCCAAACGTCTCAAGACGAGTTTTTGCTTCTTCTGCGGAAAGACCCTGATTTAGTGCTACTTGGAGAACTTCTAAGACTTCATTTTCTGATTTTGCCCAAGGAGAGCTTGCAGTTGCGCTCATCATAACGGCGCTCCTTTTAGGGTCACTCTTTCTTCGCGCATTTTATAGATGACGGGAATCACCACGAGAGTCAGTAGCATCAATGAAATGAGCCCCCCAAACATTGGAGAGGAAATTCGTTTCATGACATCTGCTCCGAGTCCCGTCGCCAGCATGACCGGAAGCAACCCAAAAATATTCATGCTTACGGCCATCAAAACAGATCTTAAACTTTTTTGAGCCCCCTCAAGAGTGGCCTGAGTAAAATCATCGGAAGTTTTCAGCAGGCCATCGGCCTTTCGCCTGTTCCAAGCTTGGTCTAAGAAAACGATCATAATGGAAGTGGTCTCAACCGCGACTCCTATCAACGCGATAGCACCAGCCCAGACGGCCACACTGGTGTTGTAACCAAGGGCCCACATCAAAAGAATCCCGCCAATGAGCGATAGGGGAACTGAGGCCATAATCATGACAGATCTCGAAACTGATCTCATACTGAAGTAAAGGAATGCAAATATCAGAAGAAGCGTAAGCGGAAGTACGATCTTCATTCGGCTTTGCATACGCTCTAGATATTCATATTGGCCGGTCCATGAAATGAAATACCCCTGGGGGATTTTGACCTCTCTTTTAACTGCTTCTTTTGCATCATTGACGTATCCGCCCGGATCTCGGTCTTTGAGATCAATGTAAACGTAACCGGCAAGCGATCCGTTTTCATCCAGCACCATGGGTGGACCCATTCGTGTTGTTAGTTTTCCCAACTGCCCAAGGGGAACCTGAGTTCCGGTTGGCGTCGCAACAAGAATGCGGCTTAGTTTTTCAATGTTATCTCGCAATTCTCGCGGATACCTAACATTGATCGTATAGCGTTCTCGTCCTTCGATGGTTTGAGAAATTTCCATTCCGCCAATAGCCGTTTCGACGACCATCTGCGCATCACCGACATTAAGACCGTATCGTGCAAGGGCGTGGCGGTCTGGCTCGAAATCTAGGTAATACCCGCCAATGATTCGTTCGGCGTAAACACTTCTAGTTCCGCGAACAGTATTCAGTGTGCGCTCAAGCTGCTGTCCTATATCTTCGATAACTTTTAAATCTTTGCCGTAAATTTTAATCCCGACCGGAGTACGAATGCCCGTGGAGAGCATGTCAATGCGGCCCCGAACAGGCTTGGTCCAAGCTCGATTTAATCCTGGAACTTCGACAGCTTTATCAAGTTCTGAAACTAATTCTTCGTCATCTAAACCTTTTCGCCACTGGCTGCGGGGCTTTAGACGGATTGTGTATTCAAACATAGATAAGGGTGCTGGATCAGTCGCCGTCTCAAAGCGTCCCGCTTTTCCAAAAACGGTTTCGACCTCCGGAACTGCTTTGATAGCTGCGCCCTGTCTGGTTAGCAGATCAGAGCTTGCCGTTACCGATATTCCTGGAGTGGTGATCGGCATATAGAGAAGATCCCCTTCCCAAAGCGGTGGCATAAATTCTGAGCCAAGGCGTGTAAATGCAAAAACGCAAATGGTGACTAGGGCTAACATTCCTCCAAGCACAGCCTTAGAGTGCCCCAAGCACCATTGCAAAATGGGTTTGTAGCGTGCAAGTAGCCAGCGATTGATTGGATTTTCCTGCTCGCTCCTTATTTTTCCTTTAACAAAATATGCAATCAGTGGTGGCGTAACAGTAATTGATACGAGTGCCGCTGCGATCATGGCAAATGTCTTCGTATAGGCCAGGGGATGAAACAGCTTTCCCTCTTGGGCCTGGAGAGCAAAAATAGGGAGAAAAGAAATACCAATAATAAGGAGCGCACTAAAAATCGATGGACCCAACTCTTTGCAGGCCTCAATAGCAAGTTCTTGTGAGGATCTGGCACCCTTATTCGCGGCCAACTTTTTATGCGTGTTCTCAATGAAGACGACAACACCATCGACAATATCGCCGACAGCAAGAATGATCCCACCCATCGACATAATGTTGAGACTAATATTTAAGTAATATAGCGGAATCATCGAAATCAAAATCGAAAGCGGCAACGTGATGGCAACAACCAAAGCGCTACGAATATGAAATAGAAAAACTAAAATAACCAGGCAGACGAGGATGATCTCTTCGACAATATTATTTCTTAGAGTGGCGACAGCTTCTTTAATTAACGAAGATCTGTCGTAAATAATTTTAAGCTCTAGCCCAGGCGGAAAAGCTCCTTTTACTTCTTCAATTTTATTCTTTACGGACTCTATGACTCTGGAAACATCTTCTCCTTGCCTCATCACGACAAGCCCGCCGACGGTGTCGCCTTTGCCATCAAGATCGGAAAGTCCGCGTCTAATATTAGGTCCAAGGCTGACTCGGCCTACATCTGCTACGCGAATGGGTGTATTATTAGGACCGATTCCAACAGATATATTTTCAATCTCTCTTGGATCTTTGATATAGCCAAGCCCTCGCACATAGTACTCGCGTTCGGATACCTCTAAGGTCCTTCCGCCGACATCCTTGTTACTTTCGCGAATAGAGTTTATGACTTTTTGAATAGGAATCTTAAGAGCAGCCAGTTTATTTGGATCTACTTCAACTTGATATTGTTTTTCAAATCCACCAACACTTGCGACCTCGGCAACACCTGGAACTGAAGTTAACCAATATTTTAAATACCAATCCTGAAAGGTTTTGATTTCGGACAGATTATATTTTCCAGAGGTATCAACTAAGGCGTACTGGAATACCCAACCTACGCCGCTTGCGTCGGGTCCGATGGAAGGACTTGCCCCTTGTGGAAGTTGCCCAGAAAGCTTTGATAAATACTCGATGACTCGGGATCTCGCCCAGTAGAGATCGGTCTTGTCTTCAAAAATCACATAAACAAAGGACATTCCAAACATTGAAAAGCCACGCACGACCGACACCTTTGGTGCCGAAAGCATGGCGGTAACTAAGGGATAGGTAATCTGATTTTCGATTAGGTCCGGACTTCTGCCCATCCATTCTGTGAAAATAATAACTTGGGTCTCTGACAAATCTGGAATTGCATCGACTTTAATATTTTTAAGGCAATAAGCGCCCCAAAGACCTAACAGAACGGCAAGTATGATTGTGACTCTGGCGTTTCTTCCGCACCAAGTGATAATTTTTTCGATCATAAAGCCATCTCACTTTTCGCCATGGCCGCCATGACCTGAATTTGTTGGTGAACCTTTTTGAAGAGCGGCTTGGAATTTACTTTCAGCATCGATAAGAAAATGTGCGCTTGTCACAATCTCTTCCCCTTCTTTAAGTCCAGAAAGAATGGCAAACGTATTTTCAATTCTTGGACCGGCTTTGATTTCTCTGGGTTCAAAGCGGGAGGTGCCAGTTTTGATGAAAACGATTTTTCTTGCTCCGGTATCAATGACGGCATCGTCCGGAATAACGATGGCCTCGCCGAGATTTTTCTTTAACGAAATATTTGAAAACATCCCAGGCTTCAATTTCTGATCAAGATTATCTAGTTCAATTCGTGCCTTGGCCGTTCTTGTCTCAAGTTCAATCTCTGGATAAATGTAGCTAATTTTTCCTTTGAATGATTTGTCTGGGTCATAGGGAAGCTGAATTTCGGCTTCATCACCGACTGAAATAACAGCCACATCATATTCATAAAGAGTAACAATGATCCAAATTCGCGAAAGGTCAGCGATGTGATAGAGTTCCATTTCAGGAGTAATGTACATTCCTTGAATGGCTGTCTTATTGACGATAAAACCATCAACTGGCGAATCAAATGTGACCGATCTCTTAGCTTTTCCTGATTTTTTAAGTCTATCGATCTCACTTTGCGGAACCCCCCAAAGCTTAAGTCGTTCAAGTGCCGTCACGGCGATTTCTCTGCCAGGCGCGCCTTGTTTCCTTGCCGCTAAGTATTCTTCCTGAGTGGAAACTAGGTCGGGGCTATAGAGTTCAAAAAGAGATTGTCCTTTTTTTACGGGCTTACCGATGTAGTCCGCATATATCTGCTCAACCCAGCCGTTGATTTTTGTATGGACGTGAGCTTCTTTGGTTTGGTCAGCAGTGACCGTTCCTACGGTTCGAATCGTGTGCTCCACCTTTTTCTTCTCGGCCCTTACTACTTTGAGCCCAATTTTTGATTGTTGCTCTAAGGGCACTTCGATGGGAACACGAGCCTCATCCTTTTTTGCAGGCTCTGCCTTTTGAGGAGCTAATTTGATGGGAGTCTTTGGAGCATTGGGAGCCTTTGGCACTTCCCCATGTCCACTATGAGTTTGCGCGAACGCATTCGCACAGCCCATCAGTAAAAAAAAATAAATATCAAGTCGCATTACATACCTCCCATTCCCGAACTCCCACTTTCGCTAGGTCCAGATGATCCTTTTGATTTTCGTGTCGGCCCACTCATTCCGCGACCCATGCCGACCGTGTCAGATCCCATGGAGGCGCTTCCCATGGCGCCTCCGCCAAAAAGACTTGGTTTTGCTGGTGCTAGTCTCAAGAGGGGAGGTGATGAGAGAAGTTCTTTAAGCCTCGTTCTTGCGAGTTCCACGTCGATTTGAGCCGCTAAGAATTCTAGTTCCTGAGTGCGTTGAACTTTGAGTGTCTCTAAATATTGAGTGAGCGGAAGGCGCCTAGCTGCGTATCCGGATTTTGCATTTTGAACCGCCAGATTTGTCGTGGGAATCACAGTGCTTTTATAAAGAGCTGCGACATCTTTGGCCGTTTTGAATTGTTCTCTGGCATCCAGAGATTCCGTATTAAGTCGATTTTCTATATTTCTCTTTTCTAAAATCGCAGCTTCTTTATCTATAGAAGCGGCAGTAGAAA
>JBFWYS010000196.1:0-6852 GCA_050186175.1 Pseudobdellovibrionaceae bacterium | reverse complement strand
GAGTCGTGATAAGTCCAGCCCATATTATTGTAAAGGGAGCCTAACCAGCCTCTTGCTATTTCATTCTTAGATTTCTCGGCCATGTCGAGGGCCTTTAGATTCCATTCCATTTGCTTGTCGGCAGTAGGCTCAGCGATTGCAACCATATGAGCGGCATCGACTGCAAGATTGTCTTCTTTGCGCTCGACTGCGAGCTCGTAAGATTTGACAAAAAGTGGGAGGGCTTGCTCTTGTTTTTTAGAAGAGTTAAAAACGCGACCACGCTCCAGAATGTATCGAATTTCGGCAACAGGTGTTTTTTTATCCAAAGACTTTTCAACGGAATCCAAAGTTTTATGAGCCTCATCAAACTTTCTCTGTAAGCCTTGCGTCCGCGCGATTTGAGTTAGGAGTTGAAGTTTGTAATCAAGACTCCCAGAGTTTTCTGCGGCTGGTAAAAGCTCGCGAAATTTAACTTCGGTATCAGCGGGTTTTGAGAAGCTCCATAATTTATCAAACTCGGGAGGGTCGGCATGAGCGGTCATCGAAAATCCAATCAAGAGAGAAACTAAAAGTTTTTGCATTTAAAAATGATAGAAGATACGAACGTATTCCCTCAATAGGAAAATGCAAGGTCCTGCGTTGTAGCTTTAATCTTATCCAGGGCCAGCAGAATGATTAATCCAATTTAAAAACAGGCGTTTTCTCAACAACTGGAGCCGCATCATTGCTTACAAGCGCAGGCCCTTTTCTCGGCGTAGAATCGTCGCGCATGAACTCAAGATCTTCTCGCACGTCGCGAAGAAGGGATTTCATTTCGTAGATTTCTTTTCTTAAAGCATTGAGCTCAGATTTTGTGTGAACAATTCTAAGGTACCAACCAGCGAACTCTCTAAAAGCAAAAACGAAAACAACGGCGGTGACGCCGCAAATAACCAATAGGCTTTGATTGTCGAGCCCCATAGATGCGAGCCAGTTTTGCCAAACATTGAGAATGTAATTGAGACCTTCGTTTATCTGTTTTGACTCTTCCAAAACAAGTACCCTCCAATAAGAGCTAATAACAATGCCATCGCAAAAAGAATTGTCTTCAGCACGCCTCCACCTTTGCGTTCCCCTGGATAAGGCTGGGCTGCCGACGGATCAATTGGAAGACCGGCACCTACGGCCGTTCCGTAAGTATCTGCTCCGCCGGCACCACCTCCGGCACCAGCCATTCCTCCGCCTCCGCGATCTAATAAGTTCTTTGTAGCAATAACTCGCAGAGATTCGACAGCTCTAAAGAAGTCTTTTGAATATTTTGTATAGTGAGTTCTATGAGCGCTAAATGTGACAAGAATTGCGATCCGGTCCTTTACGGTCGCTAAATACCGCGTGAAATAATTTGGGACTTCGCTGCCTAAATGAAGTCCATCTACCCAGGGTTGGTCATTTACTTTTACACGTTTAGATTTGTAGACAACTCGCGAAGGGGAAGGCGAACCCGCTCGATTGGTTGTCATTTTTGAAGCATTGAGATGGGCTTCATAGGATTCAAAAGTATCCGTTGGACCCACTTCTTTCGCCGTTAGAATGATAATCGCTTCGCGGGCTTCGCGATCGAATTCACTGCGGCACACCCATTCGGTGGCTTCCAACACGCACTTCCAACTGTCAGGAAGTTCAAATGCAATATATGCATTTCTAAATTGTTTGGCGGAAGCCAAAGATGTCGCGAGCAGAATCAAAATAACGAAAGCGGCTCGAACCCAAATTCCCATGTTGCACCTCAAGGTTGTCCCTCGTTAGTATACCTGAAGGGGGATCGAATGCTCAACATGTATGAACTCACGACTTTCGTCACAGTGATAAGTGAAGGAAGTATGACGGCGGCTGCAGACAAACTTTTTCTTACTCAACCCGCAGTCAGCCAACAGATTCGCAATCTTGAGCAGGACCTAGGGGTAGAAATTCTAGTGCGAGGCACTCGCCAAGTAAAGCCAACCCTTCAAGGAGAAATTCTCTACGACTACGCAAAAAAAGTTCTGCAGCTCGTGAATCAAACCGAACTCGCCATCAAAACTATGAGCGCGCGCCTCGAAGGCCATATGCGAGTGGGAACTTTGAACTCCATCGGCTTGCAAATCGTGAGCCCCATCGTGGGGCGTCTTTTAAAACATAATCCTAAACTCAATATCAAAATCGACTACAACAAAGGCGAAGACTTAGTGGAATCTTTCCGCCAGGGACAGCTCGATATTTTGATTTTGCCAGAGTTTGAAAAAGAGTACGGAGAGTCGTTGCCTGGTGCCGAGAAAAAACTTTTACAAAATGAAGAGATGTGGCTTGTGGGTCCAGGACGAGATTCCAGCGTTCCCAAAAAAATCTCCTTTGCTCAATACACCCAAATGCCGATCGTAACATTTACCGGCGAGTATCCGGCCTTTCATAAAAAGGTCGCGGATCTTACGCAAAAATTCGGTCTTAAAGTTCAATCAGTTTTTGAATCTTCCAACGTCGGAACTCTTAAAAAAGTGATTGAGTCTGGCTTGGGCTGGGGATTCTTACCTTCTCATAGCATCCGCAAACAGGTAAAAATGGGGCGCATGACCAGGGTTGTTGTGGAAGAGCTTAGCTACGATATTTCTCTGATGTATTACTACCGCCAGAGTATGGAAAATAACCCGATTAAAGAGGTTTTTTTCCAGGCCCTTCAGCACCAAGAACGAATGTAAAGCGCATAAACTAAAAATATTTATTAATGAATTTAGGGATTTACCTAAATTCATAAGTCTCTCACATTTTTTCATCGGTCGAAAGCCGAAGTCGCAATTCAATTCAGCATGATTTAGGGTGCCGCCACTATGAGAAATTTATTTTTAGTTCTACCCATTTTATTTTTAGATTCTTTTGCTTCTGCAATTCCCCTCAAAGAAGCGATCGAACAAACTCTTAGTAACCATCCAGACGTGGCAGCTGTCGAAAAGCGAATCGCTGCCGCTCAAAAAAGAATCGAAGCGAACCGTTTAGATTTTCTTCCGGCCATTGGAGTTTCTGGAAGTTTCGGAACCTCAAATGTAAGTGGCTCTTCGGGACCTGATTACGGCCGAGCGGCCTCGAGCTCTTATGGATTAACTCTTCCAATATTTGATGGCGGAGTGACTCTATTTTCATACCGCGCTTCAAAAGCACAAAAAAGTATCGTTGAAGAAGACGCGCGATCCATCTCTAACGAACTTGCCGATCAAACGGCAATGACTTATGTCAATCTGTTGCAGGCCCGAGACCAGATGATTTTCCTCGATAAAATTCGTGGAAAATTAGAAAAGCTAAAAAACAGAAGCGCAGAAAGAACTCGCATGAACTATGATCCCGCAAAGGCGAGCAGTGAAGCCGCGCTTATCGAGAATGCCTTGAGCGGAAATGAGAACCTACGAATCGAATCAGACTCTCTTAAAGATCAAACGCAGGACATCTACAAAAAACTTTTGGGTGTGATGCCGGACGGATTTTTGGAAGAAATGGATACAATTTCGAATCAATATGAAATTCCTGAAACAGCGGATCTCGCGATCGAGACTGGTCTTCGGATGAGTCCGAGAATTCGTTCCATCGACCAAGCGATCAAAAAATCGAAAAATGTAATGAATGCAGAAGATGGAAGAAATTTTCTTCCGAGCGTTGATGGTTATGTTGAAAGATCGAACAATGACCGAATTTACGACAGCAATGGTTACAGCTATGGAGAAACAACCTCAGTGGGAATTCGACTGAATTTGAGGCTGAACGCAGGAAGTATCCCGCGACATCAGGCTGCAAAACTGGATATCGAAGCTTTGTATAAAGAAAAGGACTCAGTCATTTTGGATTTAGAAACCGATATGAAAATTGCCTACCGTCAGATCTCAAACTCCATTAAGGCGGAAAAGAATCAGGCTACAGCTTACGCAAATTCAAATGCAGCCTGCCTTGAAATCATCCGCAAAATTGAAGCGCACGAAGAAGTGGATATACTAGCTGCCGTTCAAGTATTCAATGATGTAACGAACAACTATTATCGCCTTTACCATACGAGAAAAGCGTTACTCATTAGCAAATTCAAAGTTCTTAAGGGGATGGGAACTTTAGTAAAAGCCGCGCAACGATAAGGTCACTGTACCTGAATGAACTATTAAAAAAGCGCAGCATCCGGCCATCCCACTCGCGCGGCTACGATTTTGGTGATCTCACTCGCAGTTTCTTCAACGGCTCGTTCTGTCCCAATGAACACGTGCCATTTAAAGGGTACGCCGTACCTTTTGGATAGGCGGCGCGTTGTTTTTTTAAAAAAGGGCGGTATCCGGCCAGCCCATTCGTGCTGCTACTATTTTAGTGATCTCGCTCGCGGTCTCTTCGAGGGCTCGTTCTGTTACGTTAAACACGGGCCATTTACGATTTTGTTTGTAAACCTCGGTTGCCCACTCGATCTCCTTTTGGATATGCGCCATGCTGGCGTATTCTCCGCCCGCATCTTGGCCAAATTTTTCGAGACGGTTTCGGCGGATTCTCTGCAGGGAATCCATCGCAATCGTAAGGGCGACAATTTTTCGTTGATCCACTTTTTGTAATTCCTCAGGAGGCGCGACCCCTAAAACAAGAGGAATATTTGCGACCTTCCAGCCCTTATGACTCAAGAAAATCGAAAGTGGAGTTTTGCTGGTTCTTGAGATGCCCACTAAAATAATATCGGCTTTGTCTAGATCTGTGAGAACTTTTCCGTCGTCGTGTTTAACGGTCCACTCGATGGCTTCAATTCTTTTGAAGTAATCTTCGTCGACTGTTCTGAGGAGGCCGGCCTGGTGAGACTCGGCTCCGACTTGAAAATACATATCAAGTTCATTCAAAAGTGGACCTAGTAAATCTAAACTCTGAAGTCCTTTGCTGGAGGCTGATTCGCGAATTTTTTTTCGCATCGAAGGACTTACCACCGTGTAGACGATCATTCCTTTTTTTTCGTGAACTTCTTCGATCACGGCTTCGACTTGCTCTTCGGTTCTTAAATTCTTAACCCGCACGAGATTTATATCGCGATCTGCGTACTGAACTAACGCCGCTCGAATCATCGTTGCAGCGGTTTCGCCTGTTCCATCTGAAATAATATAAATTGTGCCGGTGCCTGAGGTCGTTGCGGTCGGCTGAACCGTCATAGAGCCATGTGCTTCAAAGAAGCATCGCGGATTTTTGCCAAGTGGCTCTTAAGCCAGATTTCTGGCAATTGAGTTATTCCGACGACGGCAAAGTCATAACTGAGTCTCAATAAAAAAGCCTCGGCTTCAGGGTGCTTTTGGAAATTTTTAAGATTTACTTGTTCTAAGAACACATCGGCATTTGATTTGCGGATGTCATAAAGAGAAATTTCTGGCAAATCAATTTCAAGCGCGCTGGTTTTTTGATCATGGACCACCAGTTCACCAGAATTGAACAAAGCTTGCAAAGACCAGCGACCATTTTCTTTTTCAAAAAGAAAACCGCTATCAAAATGCGGAATCAATTTTGAGAAAAATAAAAAGGCACGATCTGCTTCCTCGTCGGGAACTTCAATTGGCGCATAATCGATTCCAGTTAAGTCTGTTGAAAGTTCGAAATCTTTTTTGCCGATCTCGAGAATCATTTTTCGATTCCCGGGACTTTCTGTTAAGAGATTTTCGATTTTCAAGTGAAGTGAATCTGCTTTTGTCTTAAAAAAATGTGCCCATCTGTTCATATGCTAAAAAGTAATCCTCCGGCTTAACATATTGTGAACAGGGGAGGCCTACAAAATCAAGCTACGAATCTAAAACGACAGAAAAGTCAGTGTTTTTTGTTTCTTGTGCCCAAATTTTAGAAAACTCTTCGGATTTTACCTGCGTTGGCAAAAAAATACGCAGGGAAGGATGGCCTAGACCTTTCCAGGTTTTGGCAATTTTCTCACACCAGTCCTCGAGAGACTGATGATACATAAGTTGTACAGTCCATTTGTTTGGAAAAAAATTTGAACTGCCCACCAGTAAAGGTGAACTCTCAGAAACCGAGGTAGAAGCAAATTCCAGTTCAGTTTCTCTAAGAACCTTAAGTAAGGACGTTGAAAGGGGCTGCGGAGATAGCGGAGTTACTTTCATAAGTTGAAAATTCAGATACCAATCGATTTTTTTAATCCACAAAGAGGAGCGAGCATCGGGAATGACCCACAAATCAGCGCCGGGATTAAATGCGTTGGGCTTTGAAAGTAAATTCATTTTATTTTAGTGACCTGATCTAAAATGCCGTTCACAAAACTTGGAGTCTCTTCAGATCCGTATTTTTTTGAAATCTCAACGGCTTCGTTGATCGCGATTTGTGCTGTGATAATTTCAGCAGAAAAGCGCATTTCATAAACAGCGATTCGCATGATATTACGATCTACAATCGCCATGCGGTCCATTTTCCAGTGCGCGCTCGACTGCGCAATAAGTGAATCAATATCAGTTTTTTTTTCAGCGATTCCGCGAATCAGCGTCTCAGCATATTCCAAAGTTTCTTTGTCAAATTGACCTTCACTCTGGAAAACAGAAAGAAATTCAGCAAATGAAATTTGCGGGGCAAATTCAGTTTGGAATAGGATCTGTAGGGTTATCTCGCGGGATTGTCGTCTCATCCGTGTAAGTCGCTCTCTGGGCTGCAACAGGGGTTAAATTTAACTGTGGGTCATGGTCTAAAACTTCAGGGCCCTTGTCATCTTCCAATGTTTCCACGTATTCTTGTACATCTTTGAAGGTTCTATAAACGCTGGCAAAACGCTCTTAAGCCACATCATCAAGTTCACGAAGTTCTTTCATGACTTTCATTCCAAGCAAACCAGTAGGAATTTCTTTTTCGCTTCGGCCAACGTTCCACGGG
>JBFWYS010000195.1:0-6855 GCA_050186175.1 Pseudobdellovibrionaceae bacterium | reverse complement strand
GCATTTTTTCGGCACTCAATGTTGAAGAGCCTGCAAGACCACGAATCCAACCAAATGCAGCTCCACTCGCCATTTGCCAATTTTCTAAAACATCTTGAATCTCGTCTGCATAAGCCAATGAAAATTCATTTAGGTTTTTAAATCCTGGGATCTCAACAACGCCTCGACGATGGCGAATTGTTTGAATGATTCGTTTCGCTTGTGCGAAAGACGGGCGTGGAAGGTCGGGTCTATAAATAGCCAAGTAGGTAGCGGCACGAGTAAAACGAGAGTGCCACCAGCAAACTCCGCCTCCAGCAATTCCACCATTGTTTATGAAGCCCATTACGTTTTCGGTCGATAACAATAGGTTTTTAAAATAGGAAGGATCCTTAGATCTTGCACAGTAATCAACTTTGCTTTTTGAAGCCTTAGCGTATGCAGGAACGGCATCTGCTCTGTTCATTCCAACCAACATTGCTACAAGAATAATAGTGGACCAAAATAATTCGCGCACGTATCCCCCGATTCCCATCGAATAAAAGATTAATAATTTGAAAGTGGAGGGGTTGTAACAGAGTCTAAAAAAAGCTGGTGAAAAATAAAAGGATACTGTAAAAATGCCGAACAACTATGAAAATATGTCTCGATAGCTCTCGATCAAAAGTTGTTTAATGCTTTTTACGGTTCGTAGAGTTCAAGGACAGGGTAATTGGTGTTTTCAAATCGCCACCCACCATTAACGCCAATCCACACAGGATCTTGATTTTTCTTTTCCGGAGTCTCTTCAAGGAGTTTCCAAGTTGGATCGACAATCGCGCCATCTTGAAGTTCAATCCATGTATGTCCGCCGGTATAATAGTTTCCGTTTGGAAGTTCGTTGATCACGGCGCCGTTCACAAGCCGATGGGTCACGTTCAACTTGCTTAGAATAAGCGAGCCGAGGAGGGCCACCTGTAAGCAGTATCCCTTTTTAACTTGGAGGTATTTTTCTAGGGGAGTGACCGGAAACCTCTCGGGGGTAATAATTGGGAACTTAAAAACAGGTTCGTCTGCCGCCCGGGTCATAAAAGGAGCCAGATCGTTTTTAAGTCGAATTTTGAGATCCCACGGAAATTCAGCTCGTCCATCGGCACCTTCTTCGGGTGTATAACCTAGGTAATCACGTGTCTTTGTTCTTACGAATTGCTGAGGGCCATCGGTCATCTTTATAAAGCGGCTCTTCTTGTAATCCTTAATGATTTTGTCGAGGCCTTTTGAAAGGCTAGAGGTCGGACTTAAATCAACGCCGGTAAAGCTCCTTTTGGCAGAACCGTCGCCTATAACAAAACGATTTTTTAGTTCTGTCGGCAAAATTCGCTTATTATAATTAACTAAAAGCCCTTGCGGATTTTCATCTGGAAGCGGGACAAAGACGGAAACTTTATACAGATTTTGGCCTCCATCTCGATAGCGATGAATCGTGGCTGCCCCCATACGTAAATCTTGCGGTAGGGGCGTATCACTTGCGAAGCTCCGGTTGATTCGTTTTTTAAATGCTCTATAATTGTTTTTAGAATGTCGATCAAATGAATGAAATAGCCCACGAGGGGCGCTTGAGTACCCCAAAAACGAGGCATCTGAGGTGCTAAATGCAATTAAAAATAAAACCAGTCCAAACCATTTTCGCATATGCCGTTTTGATGCGAACTTCGAGCCACTTTGCCTCGATATATGTGGTGAATTTATCGTTTGGCACGTTCCTAAAAAGTTGCTCAAATAAACTCTTAAAAAGGAGTTCGCATGCGATTATTCGGTGTCTTGATTTTAGTGTTTTTAATTCCTCTTTTTGCTGAGGCTAAAGTCGTTGAAAAAACAGTTGAGTATAAGCAAGGTGATAAAACCTATGAAGGGTTTATGGCCTACCCCGAAAAAGCAGGTACCTATCCGGGCGTTTTAGTCATTCATGATTGGATGGGAATCAGTGATGGGACAAAAGAAAAAGTAAGAGCCGTAGCTGACCTCGGATACCTTGCTTTTGCAGCCGATATTTATGGCAAGGGCGTGCGACCGGGTTATTTCTCGGCTGCCCTGGCCAATGCCGTTCGATTGGTTTATGAATAAAAAATATTCTGTAATGGGGTTGCAAAGTCGATTGCTCCAATCATGAACGGTCTTGCCTCAAACTTTTTTAGCAAAGTTCATTGGCTGAACTCAGCAAACCGAAAGCTCAGTTTGATTCCGCAATTTCATTGAGTCTACTGAGATTAATTTTTTGTGATGACAAAGAAGCCACCGAAGAAAATATGTAATTGGTCAGTCATCTGGGAGTTGGCGTATGGGGCGCATCGATTCTGCGAACAAACAAACTTCATCTAGAATTGAAAATTGAGGGTCTTCTTTCCAGTTAACTGACAGATTACAATTTTTCTATAACAAGAATTTTTCGCATCTCATGCATCTCCAGTCGCTCCAACAATTTTTCCTCCTTGAAATGGATAGAAAAATTAGATCACAAAGTGACATTTTCTGAGTTACCAATTAGGTGACAAAATCACAGAAACAGGACAAAAATTTCGAAAAAGGTTGACAGGATTATTGAATCTCTAATCTCAACCGCATTTGGCGATCACAAGATATTTTCGCATAAAAGCAAAAGTCGCTTTTAAACTCAATGGTGAGGCGATTAGAGAAAATAAACTTGGATTGAAAACGTATCCTTCCTCACCCAGAATCCTGCTCCAAAAAACATGTGATATAAAATTTCTAATCTCGCTAACAAAAAGGAGATCAAGGGAATGGCCAATATCAGAGACAGACAGATTCACGATCGGGCAATGGAAGCAGCAAAATCCTATAAACGATCTGAAATCGAACTTATTGAAATCTTAGAACAAGTGGATCGTTACAGAATCTACTACCAACACAAATGTAATTCTCTATTTTCTTATGCAACAGAAATTCTAAAACTCTCTGGCGAAGTCGCCTATATATTTATTGGCGTAGCAAGAAAGACTCAAGAGGTTCCAGAACTAAAAGAAGAAATTAGAAATGGCTCGATCACTGTATCAAAAGCAAAACGTATGACTTCGGTAATTACAAAGGAAAACAAATCGGAATGGATTTCTTTGGCAAAGACTTCGACAAAGCACCAGCTCGAGAAACAAATCGCCATCGCAAGACCCACCGAAACCGTCAGAGAAAAACTCGAATACTCAAGTGCTCCAAAAGAACAGGTAAAGTTTATTAGATTAGAAGCTGATGAAAAAAGTATCTCATCTGGTAAGGACGCGGTTCGTGTGCAACTTCAGACTGGGGTTTCAGAGAAGTTAATGATAAAACTCAGACGCATTCAGGATTTAGAGAGCTCAAAAAGGAAGAGAGCCGTGAGTCTTGAAGACTCATTGAATGTAATGGCAGATCTTTACCTGGAAAAGCATGATCCTCTAGAGAGGGCGAAAAGACAAAAGCTGCGGGGCAAGCTTCAAGAGGAAGGAAATCCGAAGACTAAGATTTCTACGAGGAGAGAAGGAGTTCAATCTGAAATCGTGAGTCCTCTCAAAGAAAAAACCAAGGTTGTAGGCATACAAAAAGAAAGTGTTCGCGCTAAAACTATTAATGACTTTACAGCGCCGAAATCCAATGTCATTGGCCATCGAGGCGGAGTTGAAAATGCTGACTTCAAGACTGTGAGCAATGGCGATGGAGAGCAGAATGTGAAGAAGCCTTCAACAGAAGCTGAGGGAACCTCTACCCTGTCACATAATTTACATGGCCCAGGCCTTACTCCGGAAATGAACGCGTCAAAAACTAGAAAGCCCTTGAAGGCTGCAGTTAGGCATTCAGTACATTTAAAATATAACTCTCAATGTGCTCACACAGATTCAAATGGCAAACGCTGCTCTCAGAGAAGGCACTTAGACGTTCATCATGTTATTCCGGTGTCACAAGGGGGAGGAGATAAATTAGAAAATCTCACGCTGCTTTGTTCTGGTCATCATAAGATGATTCACTTCCTGCACTTGTTATGGTGAGTGAGGAGAAACGGGTTATTTCAATTCAATGCCGTTCGGTTAGATAATCGCGACAAATTAGTTCGTAATATGCTCCACGTACATGGAATTAAAATACTTAATGTCGTGTCCGTAGTGCTTTCGCATCAGGTAGGCTGCCAAATCTTTTTGTGTCTCTTCCTTAGTTAGTACAGTTACGAGATAATGTCCCTCTCGCAACTCCGCGGCCGCTTGTTCGTATAACTCCCAATCGCCCGTGTAGAGCCAATGTTGAATGGCTCTCATCACTCGCGCCACTGTACCGTGCTCTTTTCCCTCGGGGTCAAGGGCTTGGAGCCCAGCAGTTCCTCTTAAGATGGTGATATCCTTTTCCTCGAATCCATGTTTTTTGAGATCTACTACTAATTCATCGGCATTTTCGGCGCGATCAAAAAAAGCAGATGTGCGATCTGTTGGGTAGGGAATAAATTGGGGTTCTTGTCTCTCCTGATCTTGATCCATAGGGCCTCCTCGTATGGTATGAGCCCGATCAGTATGACTATTTTTTGAAACAAATGCTTTTCGAGTTTTTAACAACTCTAATTTTTGAGAAATTCAACACATGAAATATGCTAAATTTCACTTTTAGACTTTGCGAGCAGAACCGTTCGCCTCTTCGTTTGCAATTCTTTGAACATAAGCCACAAACTCAGGGTCTTCTCCAGACAGTAGTTCTTTAAGAGACTCACGAAAGTCACGGCGTTTGCACCAAGAGCGAATGTAGTCGTCCCAACTCGCCCAAAGACGTTTTGTTTGCGGACGCATCTCTTCTTCGTAAACCAAGATGAAAGCTCTTTCGAAAAGGGAAATCAAAAGATCGAACATAATTTTTTTACGTTCCTTTTGTTCGCCTGAAAGAACTTCTACTGAGTCCTCTGGAGACAATAATCGAAGGTCAGCATTTTCAAGCATGATTTTTGAGAATTCAGCGTACTCGTCGGACAGGCGTTGATAGATTTCTTCGTCTTCATTTTGGCGTTCCCGGTTTTGTTCAAACATAAAGACGCCAATGGCGAAAGGAAGACCGACAACGGTCACGATATAACTGGCCAATTCCCACATTTCTAAATTGCTCATTTCAATACGCTATCAGTAAAAAGGAGAGAGGCAAGCGCAAATCAATATAGGAGATCGTATTGTTTATCCAATTTCCATTTAAAATTGGCGGTGTAAAAAGTTATAGACGGGAGCTCATTCATCGCAATTTAAACGACGAATGAGCTCCTTTTATTATTGCAGGTCTGATTTATTTGACCCTGGTGATAGACTTGGTTTCTTGTTCGTTTTAGCTAGCGGTAAATTTGCGCTTTCCACGAAAGAACTTTCGGTTTCAGAAGAGTGGGTCTCACTGCGATCTCGTCTGATTCGAATTTCATTTCGAATGTCGGGCATCCCAAACGAATGTTCCGCCAAGTCATCAATTAAATATTTCATCTCGCGTTCTGGAACTGTGCCTCGCAACACCAACTCCGAATTTTCCATGATAACCTCAATATCGCTTGCATCGATATCGGGATGGCGAGTGAGGGCTTCACAGAAATCTTCTCGGAGTCTTTCCTCCGAACGTTTGTAACCTTTTGGGCCTTTTCCAGAATAGCGCCCTGGAGTGAATTCGCAATAAGGACCGGTGTCGTATTCATAGTCAAATCGTCGTCGAACTTGCTCTTCGCGATAGGAGCCACCGATTTCCATGCTGTGACCATATCCAGCTCCCGTATCGGATTGCGCGTCTTGAGAGGGCCTCATCTCCTGAGGCGAGTGATTCATTCCGTAGTTTGAGGGGCGGTATCGAGGGGAGCGACTGGAGCGAGAATCTTCTGGAGGTCGAGAAGAAAGATAGTCTCTCTGCTGATAATCTCGCTCTTGCTCGCCTGGCTTCGACCATTTTCCAGAAGGTGGTCTTTCTAAAAATTCGAAATTATCGCCATAAGCATCTCGGCTGTCAGATCTGCGAAAGTGACTTGAAACAGGCGATCGTCTTGAAGGTGAGCGCGGCGAGGAAATAAATTTCCCGAACTCGGTTTCGCGTCCGTCATGTCCAAAGTCATCTTTTTGTTTTTTCCAATTCGGCATAGTTAAACTCCCGGTGTAAATTTAATTTGAAATTATCTGTGATTATGGTTTTGAAGAAGTCTATTGCCGAGAAAGCCAAAAGCAAAAACGACGGCAATGACTACAAATCCAATCACTGCTGATCCGAGAACCATATAAACAGAAATATAACCAAGCGCATCCATGCACGTCCTCCTTGTATTAGGTTTTTATAAAATAACGGATTTGCAAATGAGATTACTTCTGAAAAAAGTGATTTTTATGTGGTGTTCTCGCCACGCTTCTCAACTAAAGTCCCTCTAATCACTGTGCAGAATTATTCACAGGCCCGATTGCCTTTTGTTTAGTATTCTAACTCCTGCTTTGAGAAAGGACTTTTTATGAAACTTAAAGTAGAGGAGTTAAACTCGAGTGTTCAAAAGCTTGGGGAAATGATTAAAGATATTAAAATCGCAATGCTGACGACTTCAAACTCCGAAGGTAAGGTCCACAGTCGTCCGATGATGACACAAGAAATTGAATTCGACGGGGACCTTTGGTTTTTTACCAGTATCTCATCGGGAAAAATGTTTGAGCTTGAAAGCTCTCAAGAAGTGAATGTGGCCTATTCTTCTCCAGAGCACTCAAGATATGTTTCTGTCTCGGGGCAGGCCGAGGTTGTGAGAGATCGAGCTAAGGCCGAAGAACTTTGGAATCCACTTTATAAGACGTGGTTTAAGCAAGGATTGGAAGATCCAGATCTTGTACTTTTAAAGGTAAAAGTCGACTCAGCCGAATACTAAGATTCTGCGAG